>NZ_JBGONU010000012.1:0-107771 GCF_041439295.1 Vibrio sp. 1F253
AGAGAAGCTGCTTAGTAAACAAGCGAATGATGACAACTACCTTGAAAAACGCCGCTATAGTTGAGTTTACTCCACTGTTCTTAATATCAACACCTGAAGATTTAATCCTTACCGTAATATTTTTCACAGTTTTAGAGGAAGGATTATGAACCTCGATTACATTCGCACCAATCTTGTTCTCGTTCAAAGTAATTGGGATGGACTCCTTAATCGAATAGCTCAACTTAGGCTTAATTTTTTTGAAATACTCAACAGCAATTCCAGCCAGAACTGTCACCACTAATGTGACTATAGCTGTAACAATAATTGTTTCAATATTATCCATATAACTTTAACTCTAAATACGTAGTTCTAACAGCGATTAGACAGAGAAATTCTGTACTTAAATACAGAATTTTTCTATCTAGTTTCTTATGTAGCCTATCTTAAGCGACTTACTTTATTCATAACAAATAAGGATTAAGGTGTTGCGTAGCCAACACTAAATCCCAAGTGTTGAACAAGCCCGAAGCCACTTTATTAAGTAAATTGTACGATTGAACTTGAAGGGCACATCGCTTTGAGGCTTTTCTCAAGGCGAGCGAGGTCAAGATAAGGTTGCGATAGCAATCTTATCAACCAGTTAGCTGTTTTTCGTTTCTTTCGTCGTCACATCTCCTCTGATTTCGTCAATGCCATTCTCCTTATTATCCAATGCCTTTCGGCTAGGTGGGTCGGCTTACTCCAACACATGCCATTTCATGTGCACAGCAAGGGCATATTCGTATCGCTTTGCTCCTTATCGGTACTGTCACTGGCGGCATCATATAGAGTAGGTTCAACAGCAACAGCTGAATACGAACTCTTAAGGCGTGTGCTTGACCACGTAAAAATCCGTAGTCTCTTACTCGCTGTAACCCTTTGGGGAGCACGTGCTGCAAAATGAGCAGCAAGAACTAAGGATTAAGGTGTTGCGTAGTCAACACTAAATCCCAAGTGTTGAACAAGCCCGAAGCCACATTATTAAGTAAATTGTGTAATTTAGTTTGAAGGGCACATCGCTTTGAGGTTTTTCTCAAGGCAAGCGAGGCCAAGATAAGGTTGCGATAGCAATCTTATTAACCAGTTAGCTATTTTTCGTTTCTTTCGTCGTTACACCTCCTCTATTTTGGTTGATGCCATTCTCCTTATTATCAAATGCCTTTCGACGAACCACACGAGAATAGGCATCAATAGTTGCAGGTGGTTTACCTTGCAGTTTAAGGTTAGTAAGGTGTTGTTCATAAGGAGAGTTATAGCGTTACAAGAGTATGGATGGTAGCTGTTTTACTCTGCCGCGTAGCGGCTTCGTTCAACAAACGAGTATGGCTCAGACGGGCAAGGATATTTTCGATTACATTGAATCAATATATTTTCTTCATATCTCGATAAAAATTTTCGTGCGAGCCGAGAGCTATTAGTTCGAGAGTTACAGTACCATCTTCATAGCTATAACCGAGCAATGTTAATTGCTTAACCATCTTAAATTTATGCACTCTCAAGAAAAACAGGTCACCTTTCTTCTGCTCACCAAGATGCGGATCTTCCATAAGGGCTCGAATAGCATTATCTAGATCCGTTTTTTGGTTCTTGTGTAATTTCTTGACCGCCTTCTTAAAAGTAGGTGTCTGTAGAATGTTGGTAATCTTAGTCAAAAGAGTAAGCCTCTAATTTACCTGCTTCCTTCTCAGCTTTTGCTATGACTGCTTGCTTTACGAACTCATAAGGTAGATCGGGGTTGTCTTCCATCATTTTCCCGATTTTAGCCCAGTGCTCAATTTGTTTTGGTGTAGTGCGGTTTAGTGCTTTAGCCATTATCGCAGCCTTATCAAAAAGATCTTGGTCAATACGTACACTTGCAGTAGCCATAATATGTCTCCTAATTTAGTTTGTATTATATTGTAGTAAATCGCCACAGGTGTTGCAAGTTGCGCCATGGCAAGCATTTAAGCAGACTGTTACGCTTGTAATTTTCTACTTGGATTAGTTTCAGTGATTTCGGTCGTAGGTTTGAGTGTTTAGGTAGTGTTGTCAGCGACTCAATTAGGCATTATGTGCTTCAGGCAAATTATCTTATGGAGGCAATAGTGAAAGATCCTGATATCGAGTTTTCAAAATGGAAGCTCGAGAGGAAAAAAGGAAGTCTCAGATTTACTGCTCGTACATCATTTCCAGCAATCTTAGGCGTGATGGTAGGTCAAAGTATTGAGCCGTTGTTTATGTCAGAAACAGCTTGGGGGTGGATACAAACTACCGATGTATTAATGAGTGGTTTCTGGAGCTCGATTGGTGCTATCCCCTTAAGTTATGCAATATGGTTTTGGCGTGAGAAGAAGTATAAGCATCATGTCGCTAATCTTCAGAAACGCACATAATAAATCGTTTAAGGCTGATTCTTATATGTACCTCTGGCCAAATTTTATACCTGTATTTCTTAGCATCAAGTGAAATCGAAATTACCAGAACAAGGGTATTGGAAGCCGGCTACTAGTTACAGCTATAGAACACTCAAATGAAAGAATAGATTTCGTGTTAACAGCGCTCTGTTTACTATTGGGTAATCGCGTCGTTCACGTCCTTTAAACGCCGTAATGTTCTACCCTAAGACGTAACACTTTGTGGAGGTCTGTATGAATATCAAAGAGTCTGATTGGAAAATCTTTTGCGAGATAAAGAGTGAAGCTGCGCAACTGTTTTGTACTCGTCAGCTAGATGAAGCCATCAAAGCGATTACTGATGAATCAGAATCTGTAGGGGAAAGGTTTCACTTTATGTGCGAGTACTCCAAAGAATCTCAAAAGCAAATGAAGCTTATTTTTGATGGCCATTCTCGAAGCCGAGCATTTATCCAACTCATGCAAATGTGCGAGGAAGGTTTGGTTGTACCAAAACAGTTCGAACGCCTTTCAGAGGAACTCAAAAAAGACATTACGAACGCTCTAGAAAGAAGAGCCTAAGGAAAGTCGGGCAATCAGGCCGCTTGACCCTGTAAATGTACGATAACCTTCCAAGGTAAACTGCTACAACCATCCTAATATTACTCCTCTTTATTCGCTAATTCGGTATCCGAATCCATAATTTTTGGCCAGGGAGGCTGAGTGTTATGTTTTGAAAAGTGAGTGTGTGGAGGCTAGCGAAAAAGCGGTCTAGTCTTTGTGTTAGAAAAACTACTGTATAAGTCCACCTTTCGTCCACCCTTAATCCACCCAAGCAAGACCGGGATAAAGTGGGGAAGAGGAAAGTTGATTATTTTCAGTGTATTGCGCGAGATTTACGATGTTTTTGAGGGCTCAAAAACGGTGAAACCCCGATGTTGGTAGCATCGGGGTTTCGAATTTCTAGATTTCTCGACTGGTAAGATCGATTATCTTTTCTATGCAGAAGGCTGGATTAATCCAATCTTATTCCTTGGTAGGGAATTAGATACGGATGAAGTCCATGTGCTCAACTTTAGGCTTGAACGCGTGACGTTGAACGTCTTGCGGCTTAACCTTAACTTCTGCGCCGTCAATCACTAGAGTGATTGTTTCGTAGAATTCAGGCTTATCCATTTGGTTGATCACGTCAGCGTGAACAAGTTCGATAGCTACAGCTGCTGCTTCGCCACCGTAGATTACAGCTGGGAATTTACCAGCGTGACGTAGGCGGCGGCTCGCACCTTTACCTAGTTCAGTACGTACTACTGCTTCAAATTTCATAGTTTTACTCTCAAATTAGTAAAAATTAACTTCACACCTCAATGCGACCTTGAGTATGTGGTAAAGCTTAGGCATAAACGAGTTCATGCTTAAGCGAGCGCGGATACTAACATCACATTCAAATCTGAGCAAGTCAGAAGCCCATCTCAAAGTGAATTTCCTTCGATAAATGATTCGTTTGGAGATAAAACGTTCACTAGCGCTTATTTACCCCATTTTATCGTCTTTTACATTGCCTATCTTATCTATTTATAGCGTTGCTAAATCATCAAGTTAATGAACGGAAAATGAATGTTTGCCTAAGACTTGGTTAAGGCTTGGTTGGTTAATCTTAGTGGTAATTAAACAGCAGAATGAATAGGTGAAAATATGGAACCGGTAAGCATTGTCGTAATTACGCTAAACGAAGAGAAACGCATCAGCCGCTTAATGGAAGAGTTGAGTGTGCAAACCCATCAAGAATTTGAGGTGATTGTTGTCGACTCGAACAGTGAAGACAACACAAGGGACGTTGCGCAAGCCTATGAAAACGCGTTGCCAAAATTAACGGTTCATCATATGGAAAATCGTGGTGTGAGCCTTGGACGAAACACAGGTGCTTCATTGGCGCAATACAACCGAATCCTTTTCTTAGATGCTGACGTGAGTTTGCCTCGAAACTTCCTTGCGAAAGCGCTTTATGAATTAGAGGAGAAGAAGCTTGAAGTGGCGGGTGTGTACATGAGTTCCAAAGGTCTGCCGCTTGTACACAAGTTTGGTTACGGGCTATTTAACGCAGGCTTATTTACTACCCAGTTCTTTTTCCCGACGGCGATTGGCGCCTGTATTTTTTCGACTAAACGAGCGCATGATGAGATCGGCGGTTTCGATGAAGAGATCGTCCTGTGTGAAGACTGTGACTACGTAAAACGTGCGAGCAAAACATGGCGATTTAGATTCCTGAATATGACCTTTGGTTTTGACCCACGTCGTTTAGACCAAGATGGCGTTGTGAAGACAGGCTCAACTTATCTTAAAGCCAATGTAAGACGCTTCTTCAAAGGCGAAATGCGTAACAACGAGATGAACTACAAGTTTGGTCACTACAAAGAACAGTAAGTATTGAGGTTGTTATGTTTGATGGACTAGGGCTGTTTCTGGGGGCATTGGGTGATGCTCTCATTGGCCCAAACCTATTTGTACCGGGAGAGCCCTTCTTTATCGCAGCGGGCTTTCAACTGTATTCAGGTGCATGGATGGCGTTGGTTTTGGTGATGCTAGGTGGCTTGCTTGGTGACCAACTCAGTTATTTCATTGGTTATAAATACGGTGCTAAGGCGCAACGAAGGCTCATTAAGTTTCGCCCTAAAACCAAAAGATTAATTGCGCGCTGCCGCTATCTGGTTGCTCGCAAAGGCACATACATCATTCTTTTTGCTCGTTTATTAGGGCCTATTGCTTGGGTTGTGCCATTTATAGCTGGCTCGCATCGTGTACCGTGGCGTAATTTTAGTGTGTTGGCGTTGTTCGGCTTGGCTCTTGGTGGTGGACAGTTCATTGCTTGGGGCATGTTACTGGCGCACGGTGTTGAAAACTTCCCGTGGCTTAATAGCCTTAAGATATTTATCTCTGAGCATAATAGCCTGATCGTCGGCGCGTTCACGGTATTGGTCTTCACCATTATTGGTTATCGAATGAAGTGGCGACGCTTGGTGCTTAAATCCAGTGCGCTGCTGTTGGGGTGGGTATTGTTTGCGAACTACGCTCACTTTTTCTGGAAGGCCGATGATTTTCAGAATCAACAAAAGACGGCTCAAATTGACAACGTCGACTGGAATTCGGTGACCTATAAAGCGTTCCCAGGCAAATCTTCATTCTACTCGGCACAAGCGATCAACGTAATATATGTTGGAGCAACCCCAAGAGATTTAATGAAACAATTGGGCTGGATAGAGAATCAAACTTTTTCTCGAAATGAGATTGAATGGGCTGGCTATGTCGCATTGCTTAGAGACAAAACGCCGCCAGTGTCCGATTTGTATTGGCGAGACAAGCCGCAAGATATGGCGTTTCAATTGCCGGGTAATTTGATGAAGCGCAGCCATATTCGTTGGTGGCGTGCTGGTGTTGATGTTCAAACTAACCAGCCTCAGTGGTTAGGTGCAATCAGCTATGATGATGGCCTTAAAGTCACCCCTTACTCAGGCATTGTGACCATACTGCATAACATTGACCCTAATGTTGATGAAGAACGAGATAGGCTTGCTAATCAGATACGAACGTCACTGCCAGATATTGATCTAGACAAGTACCCATTAGCAACGGTGGAAGTAATGAATGAAGATCATGACTATTATACCGACGGTAAGATCTTGATGATCGGAGTCGCAACTCATAATGATAATTTACAAACTCTAGATGTCGCTGTGAATGAGATACAGAGCGATATATAAGAGCGACTAACTTGCGCCTTGTTTGGACCTCCTTCAAACAAGGCTTTGTGATTTCTACTGGACTATATCTAAAGAAACTTACCTGCTCTCATGTAACTCCTCAACTATAAATTGTTCAACTTTGACTATGCTGATTAAGGGCGAACAAGCAGCGAAAACTGAGGATAACGTTATGCAAATGAATCCGATTGGTTGGTTTGAAATATATGTTGATGACATGGCAAGAGCAAAAATTTTTTATGAATCAGTATTTAAAGTGACGCTGGACAAGTTAGACAATGAAACCGGAATCGAAGTTGAGATGTGGGTATTTCCTTGCGATATGGGGAACTATGGAGCCACTGGAGCTATATGTAAGATGTCTGGTGTAAAAGCGGGAGGCAACAGCACCATGGTTTACTTCTCTTGTGAGGATTGTGCCACAGAAGCAAGTTTGGCAGCGGCCAACGGTGGCGCGCTACAAGTACCCAAAATGGACATTGGTGAGCATGGTTTTATCAGTGTAGTGAGTGACACGGAAGGCAATATGATTGGGCTTCACTCGATGAGCTAATCATATTGAAGTGAGAAAAGCTTTGTTAAGCCAGAATAAAGTTAAGCCCTAGCGTTGCGCTAGGGCTTATCGTGTTTACATGGTTTACTTAGTTTACTTAGCGCGTTTAGCTTACTTAACCTTTGCTTAGTTTTAGCACCAGAGAGGCTTTTAATCCGCCCATTGAACTCTTGCTGAGCGTTAGGCTGCCTCGGTAGCTGTGCGCCATTTCATTCACGATGTTAAGCCCTAAGCCTGTTCCTGGCGTGGTTTCATCAAGTCGAACGCCACGTTTGGTCACTTGCTCAAGCTTCTCTTCAGGAATGCCTTGGCCATCATCTTCAATCACCAATTCAATGTTGCCATCGTCGAGTTCATTTGCATGGACACGAATAATGCTGCCCGCCCATTTGTAACTGTTCTCGAGTAGGTTACCGACCATTTCATCAAGATCGGTTTTTTCTACCGCCACTTCAATCTCAGAGTCTAGCTCGTTAATCATGGTGACTTCATTGGCAGCGTAGACTTTATCAAACGCCATTGAGATAGCTTCGACACGCTCACAAGGTGAAGACTTCACCGAAAGAATGTTCATTGCACCTGCCATACGAGCGCGGCCAAGGTGATAATCGATTTGGCTTTGAATCTGATGAATGGGCTGTTGTAGCAGTGCCTTGTCATCCTCTGGAAGTCGCTCAATCTCATTTTTCAGAACTGAAAGCGGTGTTTTCAACGCGTGAGATAAGTTACCCGCGTGGTTACGAGCTCGTTCTAATAGCTCTTGATAGTGAAAGAGCAGGGCATTGAGATCAGAGACTAATGGAGAAACTTCTTTTGGGTAGTTATCGCTTAACCCTTGTTGCTCGCCGTTTCTTAGCATCACCAGTTCGCGTTGCATCTTGCTGAGCGGTAATAGCGACCAACTGACTTGAATACCGATCAACATCAGCACACCAACAAACAGCAGCATTAGGATCAACCAGACTTGGCCAGTCAGTTCGGTCAGTGTGGATTCTAGCGGATCTTCATCAATACCAATAGTGATCGTGACAGGGTCGCTCAGTTCAGGCAGGTAGATATCTTGCTCGATGTAAATAAGCTTTTCTTTCTCAGGCCCTTTGATTGAAGTATGAATCGGCGAACGCTTGATAGTGAGGTCTTTGTCCCATAGCGAGCGAGATCGAATAATCTGGTCTTGGGTAGCGGCTCGCCAATAAATACCACTGTAGGGTTGGTTAAACCTAGGGTCAGACAGACGCTCTGCCATGATGAGGTTACCACTGTCGTTGGTTTCTATGTTGGCGGTTAACTCGTCCATGGTTAGGCTGAGCTGTTGCTTGACGTCATCGACCAAGTAATCGTTAACCAACTTAGGTATTCCGACGCCTGCCGCTAATATCATCGCACCTAGCCAAAAAGCCGCGGCGAGGAGCAAGCGGCTTTTTAGACTGACGTTTTTAAGTGTTCGTTTTTTTAGATTCATACGTTACCAGCCTGTCTTTGCTCATCTTGCTATGAGAACAACAACGATCAGCACAGGCTGTCCACTAATTGGAGATTGCTCTTAGCTTAATTAAATACAGCGTTATTCAGCATTCAGTTGGTAGCCAAGGCCACGAACGGTTTTGATGATCTTTGGTGCGATTTTCTTACGAATACGACCGATGAACACTTCAACCGTGTTTGAGTCGCGGTCGAAGTCTTGCTTGTAGATGTGCTCAACCAACTCAGTGCGCGAGATAACTTTGTTTTGGTTATGCATGAAGTACGCGACAACTTTATATTCTAGCGCCGTGAGGCTAACCGCTTGACCTTGCCACAACACTTTAGAGCTGCGTGTGTCTAGGCTTAAATCACCAATTTGAAGTATAGGAGCAGCACTGCCTGACGCTCGGCGCAGTTGAGCACGAATGCGGGCTATCAGCTCGACCATTTCGAATGGCTTAGTTAGGTAGTCATCAGCGCCTGCATTCAAGCCTTCTACACGCTGAGTAAGCGTGTCACGCGCACTAAGGATAATCACTGGCGTGTTAATGTTTTCGTCTCGAATGCCTTTTAATACGGTTAGGCCGTCAAGCTTAGGTAGACCTAAATCGAGAACGATGGCATCCCACTCTTCCGATGTTGCACGGTAGAGTGCGTCGATACCGTCTTGAGAAAGCTCTGGAACCCAGTCGGCTCCCTCAAGGGTCTCTAGAATTTGTTGGCCCAAACGAGGTTCGTCTTCAACGACTAAAATTTTCATGTATCACTCTTTTTATTGTTATTTATTATTCGTGGGAGTTTTTGATCGCTTCTTTAAAGTTGCGACCTTTAATCATCAGCATTTCTAACGTTTCAGCGTTGTATTCCACTTTAATGATATTGTTTTGGAAATTTATTTTTAGCTCATACACCCAAATATCATCGTCTTCTTCTAGTTCTACTTTAATGATTCGGCCATGAAGATCATTTTCAACCGCAGCATACATTTCTGAGAAAGGGCGAATGTAGCCCTCTTGCACCGCTTCATAGACTTCGTCTTGATCTTCTTCAAATTCGATACGGGTTCCCGCTTTATGAACATCTTGTACAAGATCATGACCGTTATGGTGATCATCTTGTGCAAAGCTTGATGTCGAGCCTATAGCTACAGCGATACAGATGAGTATAGCGCTTGGTTTTTGCATGCAGTGGCCTTAGTAAAAGAAGCAAGTAACGACAGTTTAATACAATAAAAATGAATGGAGTATGAATGTGAATACGAGAGACGCTTTATCATCTTAGCAATGTAAAGTGTTGTATCAACGTGCAATTAACCAACCTGATATTCATGTTGATTCATTTGCTCAATAGTAATGCGTTGACGTTATTACATTCCCTTACAAATTACAAATAATTAACATGGTAAACTCGCAAGTATATGGACTTATGGGGCTCTTTGCCGCGCGATATTTGATTTAATAAGGATTTTAGAGTGCCATTTACAGTGCTAGTTATGTTGTTTTTTTCAGTGCTGATAACGTTCACTAGCCATGCTAATGAGTTAGATTTCAAGCAAATCAGTGATTTCGAATATGGCATGGTAGTGAGTGATTCTTCGGTTGATGCCATCCTATATAAGGAAGAAGGCTGGAGCTCAATTGTTACTTGTATTCCTGAACCTAATCAGTCGTGTTGGCTTAAGCTTGTACTACCTTCAGACAACCAATCATATGAACATCTAGTTTGGAAATCTCTTTCATCCCGGACCGGCGAGCTGTTTTTTGTTGATCAAGACGGCAAAGTTGTTGGCAATTTTTTGTTTGAGTATTATCGCTCGCTACGCCTGAACAAAAATTTTGAATACAGTCATGTTTTAGTGAAATTTCCTAGAGGTAAGACTGTAAATGCCAGTGCGTTATTTTCGAAAGAGCATCAATTAAAGCAATCGCTTGTCATGAAATATGGCGTGATTCTCTCGCTATTTATATTGGCGAGCGCAATATCGTTAGTTTATGTTTATTATGTTTGGCCGATAAAGCGATCTAAAACACTATTTATAACTTGTTATATAGTGCTGTTCTCTATGTTTTATATTTACAAGTTTGGGTTTTTATGGGATGGGTATGATGATAAAGGAACCTACGTTATAAATTTTTTTAGAAGCGACTACTGGTTCGTTTCTTATTCATTATCTTTAGTTTGCGTGTATTTAATGCTTGTTTTTTCAAGTTGCGATAGAATAAATACTAAGCACTTACTGATTTGTTCCTCATTTGTGTTTCTACAGTTCTTTTCAGTTTATATAAACTTTGACGTTATTGTTGGATTTTTAATTAGTATTATCCTAGCAGCCGTTGTTATAGCATTTTGCTTGATATCAAAAGAAGTTAATAATAAAGTTCAAATAATAATTAGCTATCTTTCCTGTTTTATTATGTCTGTGGTGGTTCTTGAATCATCAATGACTATTTCATTCATACCTGAGTATTACTATTTAATACAGGCGTTATTCTACTTGTCTCATGCTTCTTTTGTATTAGCGTGTGTTTATGATCTTGGAGAATTAAGAGTTATTAATCTGGGCGATTATAAGAAATTGTTGTCTAACTCTGATAAGGATTTCATGACAGGGTTGTATAATCGAAAATCCATAGAATATAAAAAGGTCATTGAGAGTTCTCGTTGCTATTATTACATTGATGCAAATCAATTGAAGTTTCTCAATGATAGTCAAGGTCACCATGTAGGTGATCGAATGATAATAAATTTAGCTATGCGCTTCAAAAAAATAGCCGCACAAGGCATAGGGAAGGCGTATAGAGTCGGTGGCGATGAATTTGTATTAATTTGCCAAACGTCGGTTTCCAAGGAGTTACTTGAATATTTGTTGGAACAGAACCTCACCCAAGAAACAGAAAACGCTCTAAGCTTTAGTTTTGGCCGTTATCGAAGTGGTCCTAATGAATCTGTCGAAGATTGTATTTACAAAGCTGAATACTGTTGCCGTAAAGCAAAGTCCAACAATGAATCTTACCAAGACTGGCAGCAACAAGACGGGGTCATGCTCTATAGCTTACCGAACCTTAGAGTAGAAGCAGTTGAATTACTTAACTCGGATAGGTTGCTTTGCTTTGCTCAAAAAATTCATTCTTTAAAGGGTGTTGCTTCGAGCTATGAGTTACTGTGTCGTTTAAAAATGGAGGACGAAGAGGGACGTGAAAAAATCGTTTCTGCTGGTGAATTGCTCGATGTTGTAGCCTCTCATGGGCTTGAGAAGGAGCTCGATTCTCGTATGCTTACTTACGCAATTGGCTTACTTGAGCACTATTCAACTATTCAATTGTCATTAAATTTCTCAGTTAAAACCATTTTCGATATGAGTGTTATCGATCGTTTATGTCATTTACCCCCTTATATCCGTTCCCGTTTATGTGTTGAAGTGACTGAGCTTGTTTTTTATCGTGCAGATGAGAAGTTTCGAAAAATAGTAGAACGACTACAACACCACCAGATCATAGTTGCCTTAGATGATTTTGGTTCAGGTTATTCATCGTATTCAATTTTGTCTGAAGGTTGTTTTGATACGATCAAGCTTGATGGTTCCTCGTTGAAAATATTAACGGTTCTGATTTTAAGAAAAAAATGGTGCACTCATTAGTTGAGTTGGCAGAAATGAGCCAAACTAAAGTGGTTGCGGAACGTGTTGAAACAATTGAAGAATTAAGAATGTTAGAAGCGTTAGGCATTGACTTCATTCAAGGCTTTTATATTCATAAGCCAACTTTAGCCATTGAGATTTTTGATAATATGGCTAAAGAGGCGCGGGAATCAGAAAAAGCTGAGCGCAATCTAATTTGTGGTTTAACAAGTTAACTGATGTATGGTCATTAGAATGTTAATAAAAGGAGTATAATACTCTTTTTATTAATTCTGTTGATTATTGGGAGCCTATTGCTTGAGTTCATCTTCGAATATCTTGTCTCTCATTTTCCAAAAGCGCCCAACTTTACGGGCAATGACGAATTGAGGTGGGCGGAATCTATGTTGGTGAGCGACCACTTTCGTTGGTGAAGATTCCTCGAAGGGGCGGTGCCTGTCTGCAAGGTGAGGGCGAACAAACTGATCCTTAAAGTTCTGTTTCTGTTTCTTGGTGGTTAATGACCAAAACTCATGCACTTGTGCTTGGTTTTCTCCACGGTAAGTGACCTTAAGCTGCGACTTGCCTTTTTCGTCCTTGAGAACGTTAAGGTCCATTTCTAAACACTCAAACACCAACGCATCTTTGAGGTTTAACGCTTCCTTAAGCTTTTTATCTGGGTCGACCAAGGTGGCATCACACTCATGACAAATGCGCGCGGCAATGTCGTTGTCAGCGCCGCATTCACCACAATACTTAGCACGAAAACGATAGTTACAGTGCTCGCGTTCGCCCGTGTCTTCATCGGTAAAGTAGCCTTGGCATTTACGGCCAAAGTGTTCGAGTAAGAAGCCGTTGCTGTCTAGCTTGCCCCAGAAGTTATTATTGAAGCCGCAAGCAGGGCAGGGAATAGTGATGATTTCACTGTCTGAGTCAGGCTTTGGGTCTCCGACCTCTGGTTGGTAAAGGTCGTAACTGTTGCCCGCATAGTCGAGCACTAAACACTCTTTTTTACCCGGAGATAGGCGTAAGCCACGGCCAACGATTTGTTGGTACAAGCTAATAGATTCTGTTGGGCGCAAAATCGCGATTAAATCCACATGGGGCGCATCAAAACCTGTGGTTAATACTGACACGTTAACCAAGAACTTGATTTTACGTTCCTTGAAATCATTGATGATTTGGTCACGTTCGAGTGTCGGTGTGTCGCCGATTACAATTGAAGCTTCACCTTCGGGTAGTAAACCAAGGATCTCTTGTGCGTGTCGAACGGTGGCTGCAAATACCATGATGCCGAGTTTGTCTTTGGCCAGCTCAATAATTTGGTCGACAATTTGCGGGGTAGCACGCTTCGATTGCTCAATCACCATATCGAGTTCTGATTCTTTGTAGCGGCCTGTACTTGCAGGTTTTAGCTGTGAAAAGTCATAACTCAATACTGGCGCATCGATCATGCGTGCTGGTGTTAGAAAGCCTTCGTCCAACAAATAACGAATCGGCAGTTCGAAAATACAGTCTCTGAAAAATCTCGGCTCTTCAGAACGCACTTGGCCACGCGTGTGATATTGGTAAAGCCACCCCATACCAAGACGATAAGGGGTCGCGGTTAGTCCAAGCACCTTGATGCCCGAATTATTCTCGCGCAAGTGAGTGATCACTTTTTGGTAGCTACTGGTCTTTTCATCGGGAACACGGTGGCATTCGTCGATAACCAACAGTGAAAATTGGTTCGAGAATGAATCGAGGTTGCGAACCACAGATTGAACCGAAGCGAACACCACTTGTTGGTCTGTTTCTTTTCGCCCTAAACCCGCAGAGAAAATTGAGCCTTTTAGCCCATAACCTTCATACTTTTCATGGTTTTGTTCGACCAACTCTTTAACGTGAGCGAGTACTAGAACTCGACCTTTCGCAAGCCTTGCTAGCTCTGCAATCACCAGGCTTTTTCCAGCGCCTGTAGGCAACACAAGAACAGCTGGAGTTTGGTGTTTTCTGAAGTAATGAATCACTGATTTTACAGAATCAGCTTGGTACGGGCGGAGTGTATACATATCGCGTCTTGTAGGGTAGAAAACAAATAGTGTGAAATAGCTCAACTAATTGAGCAAAGGTGACTATAATACCCGACTTAGATTAGTTGAGGTATTCATGCGTTTAGATAAATTTCTGTGCGATGCGTTAGGCGTCACTCGAAGAGAAGCAACACACTTATTAAAATCAAAAGCAGTGACAGTAAATGATGTCATTCAAAAAAGCGGCTCACTTAAGGTAACTGAAGAGTGCGTTGTGGAATGGCAAGGCAATGAACTGAATGTTCACGGCCCGCGTTACATCATGCTTTACAAGCCAGAAGGTTTTGTTTGTTCGCATGAAGATGGTTCAAATCGCACTGCGTTTGAATTACTCGATGAAATCAAAATGGACAAGCTGCACTTTGCAGGTCGTTTAGATGTTGATACAACGGGTCTTGTCTTAATGACAGACGACGGTAAGTGGTCTCATCGTATTACGTCGCCAAAGCACAAGTGCGAGAAGATGTACCGAGTGTGGTTGGTTGAACCTGTTGAAGACGATTACGTTGAAAAGTTCAAAGAGGGCATCCAGCTTAAGAGCGAAGACGGCCTAACACTTCCAGCACACCTTGAAGTACGTGCAGAGCGTGAAGTGTTGCTAACGATTCACGAAGGAAAATACCACCAAGTAAAACGCATGTTTGCAGCACTTGGTAACAAGGTCGAAGCACTGCACCGTGAACGTATTGGTGAAATCGAGATGGACGAGTCTTTAGAGTTGGGTGAATACCGTTACCTAACACAAGAAGAAGTAGACTCTATCTGGAAGTAATCTTTTCTACCGTAGATGTGGCCGACCAAGGATAGCGTCGGCTGATTATTTTGACTGGTACTAGGACAGTTTCAGCCATTATTACTATATGTTCATGTATGTGTGCGCATATTCGTGTATCACTGTGCGTATTCGTGTATTGCTATGTGTATATTCGTATATTGCTGCGTGCATGCTCGTGTTCACATAGAACTTAGTACTTAGTCGGAGAGTTATGCAAACGTCTACCTCACAGACCCCAAGCTCACAACCACAAACGCCTCAGTTAGGTTGGATGCTATTTTTGGTTTTGGGCGCTATTGGTGCTTTGACACCACTCGCCATCGATATGTACCTACCTGCAATGCCAACGATCGCCAAAGATCTTGGTGTGACAGCAGGGGAAGTGCAAATCACACTTACCGCGTACACCGCAGGTTTCGCTTTAGGTCAGTTGTTACATGGTCCGTTAGCCGACAGTTATGGTCGCAAGCCAGTTCTACTGATTGGTGTGCTCTTCTTTGCGATAGCGTCTGTCGTGAGTGCAACCACTCATGGCATTGAAGCGTTAACGTTAGTTCGTACCGCTCAAGGTTTTGCAGGTGCGGCGGCGGCGGTCATTATCCAAGCGGTTGTGCGTGATATGTTCGACCGTGAAGATTTCGCAAGAACCATGTCGTTCGTTACCTTAGTGATGACGGTTGCGCCACTTATCGCGCCGATGATTGGCGGCTATTTGGCATTGTGGTTCGGCTGGCGTTCAATCTTTTGGGTGTTAGCTATTTTTGCAGTGATTGTGATTCTCGCGGTGATAATCAAAATCCCTGAAACTCTGCCTGTTGAAAATCGTCAACCATTACGCTTTAAAACCACGATTCGTAATTACGCTCGTTTATGTAAAAACTCGACCGCTATGGGCCTAATTTTCTCGGGTGCGTTCTCGTTCTCTGGGATGTTTGCATTCTTAACCGCAGGCTCTTTTGTCTACATTGATGTCTATGGAGTACGTCCTGACCTGTTTGGTTACCTGTTTGGTCTGAACATCGTTGCGATGATTCTGATGACGACAATTAATGGTCGAATTGTTAAGAAGGTTGGCTCTCATACCATGCTGAGAGCCGCGCTGGTCATTCAATTATTAGCTGGCGTCGGTTTACTGGTTGGTTGGTTATTGGATCTCGGGCTTTGGGGTATTGTGCCGTTTGTGATGCTATTTATTGGCACCATTTCTACTATCGGCAGTAACTCTATGGGTCTATTGCTCAGTGGTTATCCAAACATGGCCGGCACGGCTTCATCGCTTGCGGGAACATTAAGATTTGGTACTGGTTCTGTCGTTGGAGCTATCGTTGCGATGCTGCCAAGTGACAGTGCTGGGTCTATGGCTATGGTAATGGCTGCGTGTGCAGTAATGTCAGCATTACTATATTGGACATTAGGAAAGAAGGCATAATGTCAAAATACTATATTGAAATTCAGAAGTTAGTGAATGATGCATTAGGCGAGCTTTATGCTCTGCACAAAGCAGGCAAAGCGATTGATGCGCCTATTGCGAACAACCTTTATTTAGTTCGTTGGGTAACGAAGGCGATTAAGGCTCAGTCTTATGATCGTGTGATTGTGCCTGATTTGGTGCGTTGGCAGAAACAGGGCCGTTCAAAGGGCAATAACTCTGATTTAACTTTTACCTTTAAACGTATTTCTGCGTTTTACGGACGTTTCTTCCCTGAAGGCGAAGAGCCTAAAGCGCTAAAAGACAGTGATGTTGAAGCGTTCATGGACAAAATGTACGAGATGGGTTGGAGTGTATCAAGTGAAGACGAGCTAACGACTGGCGGCAAGATTCAATTCTTCACCGATGGTGAGCATTCTTTTGCTTTGTGTGGCAAACAGTGTGACGACTCTTTCGACGGTGAGCTGATGGTTAAGCCAATGAACTGGTTTGTTCGTGGTAACCACGCAGAGTTCATTCAAGCAGCGATGGAAGCGGGCTTTATGCTTCACAAAGTGACTGACTATAAGTCTGCGGTGAAGTATCACGGTGAATACATTGTTTACCCTGCTAACCAAGGCAACCAACTTGCAGAGATCTCAATTAGCGTTATTGGCTAGTAGCGGATTCGGGATGCGAGATGAGAGATACGAAGAGCGGAACTATCCGCTCTTTTTTTGCCTCTCATAGCGCGTGTCGCAAATTTGCTGTTAAGTCTTTTCGCATCTCGACAGACGAATCTGCTTTTAATCTCTTCGCATCCCGTATCCGCTTTTAATCTTTTCTCATCTCGACACTCGAATCTCGCATCTGCTCTTTAGCCTGCTTCTCAATCGCCTTCACCATGCCTTTAAAGATAAACAGGTGAGCTGGCATCATCGCGAACCAATACAGTAAGCCTAAAAAGCCTTTTGGATGCCACCAAGCCGAGATGTTCAGTTCACGTGAATCACCGTGGTCAGAGACGGTAATCTCGAGTCGCCCCAACCCCGGGCCTTTCATGCCGAAAAGCAGAGATAAAAACTGGTTTTCTTCACAACGAATGACTTTCCACGAATCGATTTTATCACCGACTTTTAGGGTCGGTCCTTCAGGCATTTGTCTAACCGGCACACCACCGCCAAAGAGAAGATCTAACCATTCGCGTGTGCGCCATAGAGCATTAGCAAAGAAGTAACCTTGCTTCGGACTTCCTATTTGCTGAGCAACGTGCCAGAGGGAATCTAAGGATGCGCTTGAGGTGATACTTGCCCCTGTTTTCTTCGGGTAATAGCCATACCCAGCTTGCCAGCGCTTGAAGGCGGTTTTGTCAAAGCCCCAAACATTACTTTTTACGAAGTTGCCTTCAGAATGAATCGCTTGCTCAACCATATTTTCGAACGAGATAAGCTTCTGAGGGTACTTTTCTCTAATGATGGTCGAACTGGCAATAAAGTCATGCTTTAAGCCCGCGAGAAGCGCTCTGCCTATGTTGGACGGAACAGAAGTCACCACGCCCAACCAATATGACGCAATTGAGGGCGTGAGGAGTGACGTCGCCCAAAGCCTGAGTGGGCGATCGGCAGTTTTTGCAATGTGAGCAAATTGATTTCGATAAGAGACAATGTCTGGCCCGCCAACTTCGAAGGTTTGGCTTTCGCTAGGCGTGTCCTGTGCGAGTTTTAGCAGATAGTAGTTCAGGTTCTGCAAGGCAATGGGGTTGGCTTTAGAGTCGACCCATTTGGGCGCAATCATGATAGGTAAGTTGTACACGAAGTCTCGCATGATCTCGAACGCTGCAGAGCCTGGACCGATGATCACGCCTGCTTGCAGTTCAGTGACGGGGACTGGCCCTTTACGAAGCAGTTTTCCGGTTTTCTTTCTCGCTTGAAGGTGTTCTGAATCACCCGTTTGCGGTTGAAGCGAACTCAGGTAGATGACGTGTTGATTCTTTGGCCCAAGAGCCGAAACAAAGTTACGTGCTAGGTTCAATTCGTAGTCAATAAAATCATGGCCTTCAGCCATTCCATGTACAAGAAAGAAAATAAGGTCAAAGTCAGGGACGAGCGCTTGTGTCGCAGCTTGATCTGCGAGATCAAGGTATTCAAGTGACAAGTTGTCGTGAGGCTCTGTTCGTGCTTTTAAATAGTCGATATGCCTTGCTGCAGCTGTGACTAGATAGCCTTGCTCAAGCAGGAGAGGGAGGAGCTGCGAACCAACATATCCAGAAGCCCCCAAAACCAGTACTTTCTTCATTGTTACTCCATTTATCTCTGTGGTTAAAAACCGAACATTGATATAATAGCGTGATATTTATCTTTATTCATCAATACGTTCCGTTTAGGTATTTCTATGTTGCTCTCTTCAATTATTCATCACACTCGAGGTGATTTTGTTCGTAGGCTTATTGCGATTGCTTTGCCTATTACTTTGCAGAGCATTATGTTTTCAAGCCGAGGCTTAGTGGATGTGTTGATGTTAGGCCAATTGGGTGAAGCGGATATTGCGGCGGTGGGTGTGGCGAGTCGAGCCATGTTTGTCACGACCATTATGCTGATGGGTGTCACCACGGGTGGTGCGTTATTGACTGCGCAATATTGGGGAGCAGGTAACAAGCAAGGCGTCAGAGAAAGTACGGCGTTGACTTGGCTGGTTTCAACACTGTTTGCATTACTAACTATTGTTTTCTTCGTTTCATTTCCCGCACAAATCATGGGCGTGACGACTGACTCCCAAGAAGTGATCAACCTTGGTGTTGAATACATTGTTATCACCTCGTTTAGCATGCTAGCTGTATCGTGCGTTAGCAGTATGGCTGTAGGTTTGAGAGCGATGCACAAACCCGGGCTAAGCACCTTCTTCAGCGGTATCGGTATCCTGTCTAACGTGTTCTTAAACTGGGTGCTGATCTTCGGTAACTTAGGCTTTCCTGCGCTTGGAATCAAAGGTGCGGCGATTGCGACGGTATTGAGCGGTGCCATTGAAGTGGCGACCTTATATGGTTATCTTTATTGTTCAAAGCATCTCTTGGCTTTCAAGTTATGCGATATAAAAGCAGCAGCTTCGATTGAAAAAGTGGTTCGCTTCTTAAAGTTATCGCTGCCGACGACGTTTAACTTTTTGGCGTGGGCGGGTGGCTTATTTGCTTACCACGCGATCATGGGGCAATCGGGCGTTCAAGGACTGGCAGCACTGTCAGTGATGACGCCGGTTGAATCTATCTCATTGAGTTTACTGATTGGCCTTTCGAATGCGGCAGCGGTTCTGGTGGGTAATCAACTTGGCGCAAAGAATAATGAAGCGGTTTATTACCAAGCGTTAGGCTTAACGATTTTGTGTTTCTTGACCAGTATCGTGGTCGCGATTTTTCTTTACTTCGTACAAACGCCAATACTGAATGCTTTTAGTGCACTGACGGAAGAAACCAGAGCCCTCTCAGAAAAGTTCATTCTAATTTTAAGCGTGGGTATTGTTATCCGATCGGTACCGCTGACTGTCATTGTTGGTGTGTTGAGAGCGGGCGGTGATGTGAAGTTCTGCCTTTATCAAGACCTGATTGCCCAATGGGTGATCGGTATTCCGCTCGCCGCGATTGCTGCTATCTATCTGAAGTTTCCACCTGAGTGGATATATCTGCTTTTCCTCACTGAAGAAGTGCTTAAGTGGGGTGGGTCGCTCTACCGCATGAAAACAAGAAAATGGATTAAAAACTTGATAGGAAATTGAAGTAGAGCGCATCAACCCCATCACTTTATCGTTGGTGTGTGATCTATCTTTCAAAATACTTCCTCCTAACAGGGAATTAGTGTAGATTCTCATTCCAAATTCTAACTAATGTGAGCTGTTTAATGTTAAAGCTGTCAGACCTGTGTAAAGGCTATGTCGATGGGGGGGAGTTTCACCCTGTTTTGCAAGGTGCTGAATTAACATTAAACCAAGGTGATCAGCTGGCATTAATGGGAGAAAGTGGCTCTGGTAAGAGTACTTTGCTGAATCTTATCGCGGGTTTAGACCTCGCCGATTCAGGTGAAATCGCTTTCCCTCACTTCGATATGCACGACTCGACCGAGCGTGACCGCACCGCTTATCGTAGAAACAACATCGGTCATATCTTCCAGCAATTCAACTTGCTACCAACGCTTAACATTGCCGACAACATCCGTTTTTGCCGCCAGTTAAAAGGTTTACCTGAAGATAAGGGACTCTGGAGACAGATTCTTTCTGCTTTAGATCTTATGCCTTTGCTTGGTCGTTACCCTGAAGAAGCGTCTGGTGGCCAGCAACAACGTGCTGCGATTGCTCGTGCCTTGTATATGGAACCGAAAATTTTGTTGGCCGATGAACCAACGGGAAGCCTTGATGAGCGCAATGCGGAAGCTGTGATGCGTTTGCTGACCTCTTTGGCCCGCCAATTAGAATGTACATTATTGCTGGTGACACACAGTGAGAAAGTTGCATTGCATATGGATGGCAGAATTCGCCTACAAGGAGGGCAACTGCATGTTATGGCCCGTAGTTAAAGCGCTACTTGGTCACTATCGACGTTACCCACTTCAGATTATCTTGGTATGGCTTGGTTTAACCCTAGGCGTATCACTTTTGGTTGGTGTTACCGCTATCAACCAACACGCCAAGCAAAGTTATACGCATGGCGAAAAACTCTTTTCGAATCCTCTTCCTTACCGTATTCGACCAAAACATAACGCGAATAAAATCCCGCAAGGTTTTTACATTCAGCTTCGTCGTGAAGGCTTTCAGCAGTGTTCTCCTTTTGACCACCATAGTATCACTGATGAAAATGGTGCAAACTTTATGCTTATTGGCATAGACCCTGTTTCTATGCTTCAGCTTCAGCCTGGTGCTGCCCTAAAAGAACTCACCACGTTAGATCTCATGAAACCACCATATCCGATCCTAGTGAGTGATGATCTTGCTGAACATATGGAATGGAAGGATGGGGACTACATTCCACTTATGGATGGTTCAGAGCTAGGTCCAGTGGTAGTGGACCAAAATAACCTGATTAATGGTACAAGGTTGATTGCGGATATCTCTTTGCTCCGAATGCTTAAACGCAGTGCAGGGCTTTCCGTGATTGCGTGTTCAGACATGTCTCCTGAGAAGTTTGAACGTCTTAAAAACATGTTGCCCAATGGTTTGACAATCTCTCGCAGCTCTAAAGCTGAGCTTGAGTCATTGACTAGCGCTTTTCACTTAAATCTAAAAGCGATGGGCATGCTGTCGTTTGTCGTTGGCTTGTTTATTTTCTACCAAGCGATGTCGCTGTCTTTCATTCAGCGACAACCACTCGTCGGAATCTTGAGACAAACAGGTGTGTCTGGTTGGCAACTGACTAAAGCGCTTTGCTTAGAGTTATTGTTATTGGTTCTACTGAGCTGGATCTGCGGCAATGTATTCGGTGTCATGTTGGCAAACCAACTGTTACCTGCCGTTTCTTCGAGTTTAGGTGATCTTTACGATGCGAATGTGGGCTTAACCCTTAGCTGGAGTTGGCGTTGGAGTGGTTATAGCTTATTAATGGCGTTGCTTGGTGCATTCCTAGCGTGTGCATGGCCATTGGTTCGTTTGCTGAGGTCGCAACCGATTCGTTTGTCATCTCGTTTATCTTTGATGCGTTTTGCTGGCACTGAGTTTACTTGGCAAGCATTGATTGGTTGTGGTTTCTTGGTTGCAGCTGTCGCTGTGTATCAAGCCCCACAAACGCAAGAATCTGGTTTTGCGATTATTGCCCTGATGCTCGTCAGTGTGGCTTTGTTTACGCCTTTCTTGATGTGGAAGCTGTTCAACAGTTTGTCTTATTCACTGCGTTGGGTTCGTGCTCGCTGGTTCTTTGCGGATGCCGCTTCAAGCATGAGTTATCGTGGTGTGGCGACAATGGCGTTCATGCTAGCGTTAACAGCGAATATTGGTGTAGAAACCATGGTGGGTAGCTTTAGGGATACCACCGATAAATGGCTAACACAGCGTTTGGCTGCAGACCTTTACATTTACCCAACCAACAACGCCGCTGCACGTATGAGTAATTGGCTGTCAGAACAGCCTGAAGTCGATTCAGTTTGGTGGCGTTGGGAGAAAGATGTCGCTTCCCCTGTCGGAAGTACCCAGGTGGTCAGTACTGGTCCTTCTGAAGGCGAATTAGAAGCGCTGACGATCAAGTTAGGTATTCCGAATTACTGGTACCACCTGCATCATTCGAAAGGTGTGTTGATCAGTGAATCGATGTCTCTCAAGTTAGGGATTCGCCCAGGCGACTATATAGACCTTTATGACAGTCTTGGCTCTGGTTGGCAGGTTGTTGGTGTTTATTACGATTATGGCAACCCTTACCATCAAGTCATGATGTCACATCGAAACTGGCTATCTGGGTTTGCTGGACGCGGAAATGTCGGTCTAGGCGTCATACTCAAAGATGATGTCAATTCCGTAGGACTTCGAAGTCGATTGGAAAGCGTATTCAGGCTTGGATCTGAGCGTATTTTTGATAATAACAATATTCACAGTCAGGCGATGAGAGTGTTTGATAGAACATTCGCGATAGCTGATACATTGGGTAACATCACTTTGGTCATCGCGGTCTTTGGCATCTTTTTCGCGACGGTTGCGGGTGAAGTGTCTCGACAAAGGCATATTTCATTGCAACGTTGCTTAGGGGTCTCGGCAAAAGAGCTGATTTTTACAGGCAGCTTGCAGTTGTTTGTGTTCGGACTTATTTCTTCCTTGATTGCTATCCCGCTCGGATTGGCGTTAGCCAGCTTGATCGTCGATATTGTCATTAAGCAGTCTTTTGGGTGGTCACTCGAATTACAAGTGATTCCTTGGGACTATTTGCAGACATTTGCGTGGGCCATGGCAGCATTAATGTTAGCTGGTGCATTGCCAGTGATGAGAATGATTCGGAACACACCGATGAAATCACTGAGGGATGCGCTTTAATATGCTTCAACGAAATGGCTCAAAAAAACTCAGACACCGATTTGTTTCTGCTCTATTACTGATTGGTTTCTTTGGCACTATTTTAGGTGTCTGGGCTTACTATTCCTATTTTGTCGATGTTGGCGATAAGGGCGAGAATGAGGTTAATTCAGTACTTGTAAGTGAGCACTTCAATGTGTTTGAACCTGTATTGCCAGACCGAGGCGTTTCGTTGCCTCGTGATTTCCAGTTCCACCCAGAATTCCAGCATGAGTGGTGGCATTATTTTGCGTCTCTAAAAGGGGATGATGGGAAAAAGTACTCGGTACAGTGGAGCTTCTTTCGAATTGCAACCGATGAGCGAGAAACCTGGGGGTGGCAAAGCCCGCAGGTTTATATTTCAAATGTGGTAATTTCGTCTGAATCTAAGGTTTGGAAAGAGCAACGTTTGGCGCGTGGTGGCATTGGACAGGCGGGAATGACCAGTCATCCGTTTAGAATTTGGATTGATAACTGGAACTGGCGTGCCTTGGGTAACACACCGTTTCCAGGTCGCCTTCAAGTACAAACCGATACGTTCGGCCTTGAACTCGACACTATTGCGAAAGGGCCATACGTGCTCAACGGCGATAACGGCTATCAGAAAAAGCACGACTTATTGCCTGTCGCGTCTTATAACTTCAGCGCTCCGTTTTTATCTTTGAGTGGGGTTTTGAATCTCGACGGTGTAACGAAAGAAGTCGAAGGTACTGCGTGGGTGCATAAAGAGTGGGGCAGTGGTTTACTCGGAGTCGGTCAGCAAGGCTGGGATTGGTTCGTGTTTAATCTCGATGACGGTACTGCACTGAGCATTAACCGATATCGCCATAATCAACAATTGCCTTATGTTTTTGGAACATTGGCAACTCGTTCTGGCAAAGTGTATCAGCTAACGGACTCCGACATTTCTATCAAGCCATTACAGAATACGACGCTAATGAATGGTAGAAGAATGCCGCTCCAATGGATTATTAACGTGCCACAACACGATATCAATCTCACTACGCGTATCAAACGTAGGGATATGTGGCTGCCTTTTGTCATACCCTATTGGGAAGGGCCAATTATGGCGAGCGGAAGCCATGAAGCAACAGGCTTTATGCAGTTAACTGGCTACTAAAAAACACCTAAGGCTATCATTTGATAGCCTTTTTTTATGTTTGATATTCCGACAACCCTCGAATTATTTGTGCATACAGCCTTGGTGAACTCATCTATACTTAATTCATGGTGCATAACAACATTATGGAATATACGACGTATTGTTTAGTATTTGTAGGAAAAACCGAAGTTAAACATCCGAAGAAGTGATTATCTATCGATAGAGCTTGGATATAAACTCGTGGTTATTCTTTGTTATTCGTTTATTTAAATAATAAATATAAGGGCGAAATCATGACCGACGTCATCCGTGACTTCTTTAAATTGGAATCTGCTGGCGGCATCATACTAGTCATCGCTGCGGCGATCGCAATGTTTGTAGCAAACTCACCATTGAACGAAATGTACCAAGGGGTACTGCACAGCTATGTTCTTGGTATGTCTGTATCACACTGGATTAACGATGGCTTAATGGCTGTCTTCTTCCTTCTAATTGGCTTAGAAGTTAAGCGCGAACTGTTAGAAGGCGCATTAAAGTCTAAAGAGACAGCAATCTTCCCAGCTATCGCAGCGGTGGGTGGTATGCTAGCTCCTGCACTTATTTACGTGCTATTCAATTCAAGTAACCCTGAAGCGCTTCAAGGTTGGGCTATCCCAGCGGCAACTGATATCGCTTTCGCATTGGGCATCATGGCTCTTCTTGGTAACCGTGTACCGGTAAGCTTGAAGGTATTCCTACTAGCGTTGGCAATTATCGATGATCTAGGGGTTGTTGTTATCATTGCACTGTTCTACTCAGGCGATCTATCGACGCTTGCACTAACGGTTGGCTTCATTGCAACTGGTGTGCTGTTCATGCTAAACAACAAGCATGTAACGAAGTTGAGTGTTTACCTTATTGTTGGTGCAATTCTGTGGTTCGCAGTATTGAAGTCAGGTGTTCACGCAACATTGGCTGGTGTAGTCATTGGTTTTGCTATCCCACTGAAAGGCAATAAAGGAGAGCGTTCTCCGCTGAAACATCTAGAACATGCTCTGCACCCATACGTCGCTTTTGCAATTTTGCCAATCTTCGCATTTGCAAACGCAGGTATCTCACTAGAAGGCATCTCAATTTCAAACCTTACAGGCATGCTACCTCTTGGTATTGCTATGGGTCTATTGGTTGGTAAGCCTCTGGGTATCTTCCTATTCAGCTGGGGTGCTGTGAAAACGGGCATCGCTAAGCTTCCTGAAGGTGTGAACTTCATGAACATCTTCGCGGTATCTGTGTTGTGTGGTATTGGCTTTACGATGTCTATCTTTATTTCATCGCTAGCATTTGGTCCAACGAACGCAGATTTTGATACGCTTGCTCGATTAGGTATCCTGATGGGCTCAACGACCGCAGCTATCTTAGGTTACTTCCTGCTAAGTATTTCTCTACCGAAAACTAAGCATCAAGAAGTAAAGCTATAATTGGTAGGTAAAAGCATAATCGGTAGTAGGTTCGCTTAAGAGGGAGCCTACTCACTGAGTAACAAGTCAATTTCTGAGTAGCAAGAAGAGTCACAGAATCACCTTTACGATTCATGTGACGACAAAGAACAAAAAGCCGTGATGGGTAACCCTATCACGGCTTTATTGATCTTGAAGCTAAGCTGTATTTGTAAGCGAATTTACCTTACATCTTGCGCTTTCAGTGATGATGTCACGTTACTTTTCTAGTGTGGTAAAAATGGTCCACTCTTCAACGATCTGCTCACTTAACCCAACTACGGTCGCGGTTACCTTACGATTCAGTGCGTGTGAAGTAGGATCGTCACCATCGTTTTCTAAGCGTTCTTCACCATAGCCAACAATTCTCACGCGCTCTGGTTCTATACCATTCGAAAGTAACTCATCTTGTACATTGTTTGCTCGTTTCTTTGACAAGTCTAAGTTGTATTCGTTGGAGCCCACTTTACTGGCGTAACCTTGGATTTCAATTGAAGCGCTTTTGTAGTTTTCAAGAAACTCTGCCATGGTGCTAATTTGGCTAGAAAATATTGGGTTTACTTCAAATGAGTCATGAGCAAAGAGTATTTTCAGCTGTCGTACTTCTTCTGCTCGAATTGTTTCACCACAGCCATCATTGTCGACTTGTGATGTTTCTGGTGTACCAGGGCAGGTATCTCGCGCGTTTACTACACCATCTTTATCATCGTCTTGTAGATCGGCAATTTGTTCAGCTTCGGGCGTCTCGATGTAGGTTTCTCGCTGCTGATTGGAGCAGGCAAATAAAGTCATCGTTAATACGGGAAGTAATAAGTAAGTTATTTTCATCATTAATACTCCACGGCCGTTGTCCACTCTTCCGGTATATCAACCAGCAGAGCATTCAATAAAGAACCTGTAGCGTTCATCACTCGGTATTTAGCGTACTGCTCCGAATAATGGGCATCCAGATAATCTTTGCGTGCTTCAAACAGTTCGTTCTCAGTATTGAGCAGGTCAAGCAGAGTACGTTTACCTATTCGGTATTGTTTTTCATAGGCGATAACGGTTTCTGAAGCTGAATCAACATGGTCGGACAAAAAGTTTTTCTGTTGCAGTGTGAGATCTAAGGCGCTCCATGAGAGGCGAAGTCCTTCTTCGACTTGGCGATAAGCACGATCTCTAAGATCTTTCGCCTTATTGAGTTGGTAAGCAGAAGCTTCTGAATTGGCGCTGTCTGTACCACCATTGTACAAGTTATACCGCATTCTCAGCATTGCGAGCGTTTCTTGACTTGAACCTTCATCGCCTCCTGCATCATCACGCCATGACTGAGACGCTTCGATAGAGAATGTAGGATAGTTTACGCCTTTGGACTGTTTATATTGAAAATGTGCTGCGTCGACATCTGCCGCCGCTATTTTAATTACAGGGTGTTTATCTAAAGCGTCAACTAGGGCATCTGACAATGACAGTGGAATCCAAGATATGTCGGCCCTTGGGTAAATCAGACCTAGCGGTTCTTGTCCTACAACTCTTCTAAATTGGGTATGTGTGTCGATCAAATTATTCTGGGCGGCTAATAAGTTACCATGAGCTTTTGCAATCCTAGCTTCTACTTGCGAAACGTCTGCGGTAGAACCTATGCCTGAACTCGCTCGTTTTTTTATGTCTTTATAGATTTTCTTGTGTATCGCAAGGTTACTTTCTGACAGCGCCAGTACCTCAGTCGCTTTTACTGCGTCGAGATATATTTGTGTTACCTCCAGTGCTTTGTCTTCGGCATCGGCTATCAATTGCAAACGAACTGATTCGGCTTCTGCAGCGGTACGGTCAATATCGTTCAGAGTCGAAGAACCATCCCACAGCAATTGAGTGAGGGAAATCGTTGCTTCCTTTCTTGTTAGATCCGTGTCTGGACCGTTATTTGGTGCAGGGTTTATACCTTCATAACCAATACCGGCATCAAGGTCGATACTCGGCCTGTATGCCCCACCAGAGGCGTCATTACGCTTTTTCACGCTCACATATTCGTTAAAGATGCTTTTTATCTCTGGATTCGTTGCCAGGGTAATAGCCACAGACTGTTCCAGAGTTTGAGCGGCGAGTGGTGCTGCAGCAACTAAGCAACACATTATGGATAATTTAAACAATTTCAAAGTAGCTCTCCTTCTACTTTCAATGCCTCATCCGTTTCCCAACCTACGTTTACCGTTGAATTGAGTGAATGGTATTAAACGAAGCTTAGGACATTTGCAAAAAAATGCGAAGTTTGTTGTTTTTTTTTTGAATGTAAGTCGCTATTGCTATTGACTAATTTAAAAAGCATCGCATTTCCATGCCTTTAGTGAGTTGATTATCAATAATGCCACTACTAAATTTATTGTAGGAAATAGCCACAGCGCAGAGTGGGATTGGATCCGCGTTTGGTGTGTTCTGGGCAGAAGTGGGAATATGGATATGGGAAATATCAACCTAAGTATACTAGGTCTTGCGAACGGCGTTATAGTGCTCGACGCTCAAGGCCAAGTTAGACGTTTGCCTCCGGGCGAGCAACCAGCTGCTAGCGACGTCATTGTCACTGTCGAAACAACTGAAGAGAGCGTGCCAAACGTTTCTGCACGGTTTGTCGATGACCAAGGTCAGCAAAACGTGATAGACACTGATGATGCGATCGCTCAAGTTCAACGTGCTATTGAAGAAGGGTTTGATCCAACAGAATTGGGTGAAGAGTTTGATGCCGCAGCAGGTGAGCAAGGCTCAAGTCTAACCAACAGCGGTAGGATTGAACGTACAGGGGCTGAAACTCTGGCTTCAACAAACTTTGAAACTGACGGACTTGAATCTCAAGGGTTGTCCGAAACTCAAAGTATTGCTCTTTTCGATATCATTGCTCTTGCGCTTGTTTCAGGTGAAACCAACGTTATTGAGTTTGAACAGGATGAGCCTATTGAAACCGGGGGCGCTTTAACCATTGACGATCCGGACGTTACCTTTATCGCCAAAGATGCGGAAGGCGAAAATGGGTTCGGGTCTTTTGTCGTTAATGAGGATGGCTCCTGGACATTCGTGGCCAACAGTCCATTTGATGAACTTGCTGATGGCGAGCAAATTCAAGATACGACGACAGTGCAAACCTCCGACGGTGGCGAACAAGTCATCACCGTCACCATCATTGGTACTGATGATGCGGCAGTCGCTACCGATGACTCGGGCAGTGTGACTGAGGACATTGATGTAGATGAGATCACCAATCAATTAGTGACGTCTGGTCAGATCGTAATTACAGATGTAGACAGCGACACTCCTACCTATTCAGCTGACGGTGAGTTTAACCTCGTAGGTTCAACAAACGAATCACAGCTAGGCGTATTGAGCATCGACCCTGATGGTGCTTGGACTTACGTAGTTAACAACGACGATGTTCAGTACTTGGATGACGATGAATTCGTTACTGAGGTTTATACCGTGACAGCCAGTGACGGTACCACTAGCGAAGTGACTATCACTATTAACGGTGCCGATGATCCATCTGACATAACTGTTGGTGAAGGTGATTCAGACACAGGAGAAGTGACTGAGGATGTGGATGTTGAT
Source organism: Vibrio sp. 1F253 (assembly GCF_041439295.1). NCBI lineage: Bacteria > Pseudomonadati > Pseudomonadota > Gammaproteobacteria > Vibrionales > Vibrionaceae > Vibrio > Vibrio sp. 1F253. Next base: position 29,201 of record NZ_JBGONU010000012.1, read on the forward strand.
CAAGAGAGCAACAACTTAGCGACGTCAGGGACGCTAACCATCACCGATGTCGACGATAACGACGTCGCTGCTTTCGAACCAAACGGTGTGTTTAACCCAGAAGGTTCGACCAATGATACCGCTCTGGGTGTTTTGACCATTACCGATGGTGGCGAATGGACTTACGTCGTCAACAATGATGATGTGCAATACCTTGACGACGATGAGTTTGTTACCGAGGTTTACACTGTTACTGCGATTGATGGAACCACAAGTGAAGTAACCATCACCATCAATGGTGCTGATGATCCATCCGAAATTACTGTCGGGGAAGGTGACTCAGACATGGGTGAGGTGACGGAAGATGTCGATGTTGATCCGGAGAGTAACGACTTGATGGCGACGGGAACACTGACGATTACCGATGTTGATGCTAATGATGTCGCGGCTTTTCAACCTAACGGAACGTTTAATCCTGAAGGTTCGACCAATGATACTGCGTTGGGTATGTTGACCATTACCGACGATGGTGAATGGACTTATGTCGTAGACAACGACGATGTGCAGTATCTCGATGATGATGAGTTTGTCACCGAGGTTTACACTGTTACTGCGATTGACGGAACCACAAGTGAAGTGACCATCACCATTAACGGTGCTGATGATCCATCTGAGATTACGGTTGGGGAAGGTGACTCAGACATGGGTGAGGTGACGGAAGATGTCGATGTTGACCCGGAGAGTAACGACTTGATGGCGACGGGAACACTGACGATTACCGATGTTGATGCTAACGATGTCGCGGCTTTTCAACCTAACGGAACGTTTAATCCTGAAGGTTCGACCAATGATACTGCGTTGGGTATGTTGACCATTACCGACGATGGTGAATGGACTTACGTCGTCGACAACGATGATGTGCAATATCTCGATGACGATGAATTTATCACCGAGGTTTACACGGTTACTGCGATTGACGGAACCACAAGTGAAGTGACAATCACTATTAATGGTGCTGATGATCCATCTGAGATTACGATTGGGGAAGGTGACTCTGACGTGGGAGAAGTGACAGAGGACGTCGATGTCAATGAAGATACCAACGAACTCTCGGTGTCTGGTACTTTAACGATTACTGACGTCGACACGAGTGACATGCCTGCATTTAAACCTAATGGCGTGTTTACCCCTGTTGGATCTACTTATGCACTTGCACTAGGAATGTTAACGATTACTCCTGAAGGGGCATGGAGTTATGTCGTTGATAACGATGCGGTTCAATACTTGAACGATGACGACACGGTTATTGAGCGATATGTCGTCACCGCCATCGATGGTGTAGAGCATGTTATCGAGATAACAATCAATGGTGTCAATGACGCACCTGAAGCGACCAGCTTTACGGTCGTTAATGATGAGGACGCGATTATACCTATCCTCTTCGATTCTGAAGATGGCGGCATGCCAGATTACATCTCAGATATAGAAGATGATCATGACGACATTCCGCTTCATATTCGGATAGAAAGTTTGCCAACCAACGGCAGCCTTTTGTATACCGATGAAAATGGCGTCACGAGAGAAATTGTGCAGTCTGACGTCGACAACGGTGTGTTGTTTGTCCCAAACAATATCAGCTTCGTTGCCGGGCCTGGAGAAATGTTTGAAATGGGCTTCAGTGGTGACCCTGACGATATGCCAGAGCTCGTTGATGGTTTCTATAATTGGGGCGTCGCGGTGTCACCAACCGAAAGACTTATTACCCTAGATAACGGCAATACGATTACGGTTACGATTGAAGACAACAATAATAAGCCTTTGAAACAGTATCAAGGTGAACAGTCTCATGTCGGTTTTGGTATTGGTGATACCGATGGTAGAGGTATGAACAAACAGGAGACCTTAGTCCTCGATTTTACGAATAATCCATTAGGGGTTGTTGATTTTGGTCTAGATGGTTTGGGTGGTTCATTTAACACCAATAGTAATGTTTATGTTGAAGTACTCTATACCTTTGCAGATGGTACAACGCATACAGAGCAGTATCAGAAAGACCCCGGAGACACCGGAAACAGCCAAATACTTTATGATTTCAGTTATTCATCACCAGATAATCCGATCGTTGGAATGGAGTTGTCATCGACAGGGGGCAGTTGGGAGTTACGCTATGTCCAAGGTAACGAGGCGGTAACTGAAGACCCGCAGTTTGATTATGTCGCGGTCGACTCTAATGGCGCAGAAAGCACGGTAGAGACGGTCAACATAGATATCGAAGAACCGCAGCAATATAACGTGATCAGTGCAGCGAGTAATGAACCTTTGTATGCCGAGTCAGGCAACGATCTGCTGATTGGAGATAGCGGAGACAACATCTTCACTTGGCTAGACTCTACGCTCGACAATGGGACCGATATCATTAAAGACTTTGAGCTTTATACGGAGGGCGCCGGTGATCTGATTGACCTCAATGATCTACTTGAAGACCCACAAGATGAAACTCAAATGGCCGAGCTGCTTGGCATGATTGAAGTGTCTGTTGATGGAGACGATATCGCACTATCGATTCCAATCAATGGCGGCAGTGATACTCAAACCATAGTGGTTGAAGGTATTGCAACGGAAATGGGAGCTTCGGTTGATCTCGGCAATGATCTTTCGGTGCTAGCCGAGTTAATCAAAAATGATGCTGCCTAGTCGGATCGTGAAATGCTTTGAACTTTAATGTAATGAAAGCCTTCGGTTTCGAGGGCTTTTTTGTGTCTACTATTAACCTAAAAAAACACCGTGATCTTAGACAAAAAAAAGCCCAAACCAACGCGGTTTGGGCGGATACAAGTATAGGAGTTAATAAGGAAAATGCAGTAATTAAGAAAACAGTGAGAAACAAGTTTGACGGCCTGTTAAACATCTAAATACGCTGTTTTCTACTTAATTTATGACCCTCGATTATCATTTCAGTTCCCCAAAAAATTCATTAATTTTCTCTTTTTAATTAAACGCGTCTCTATTCAATCGCTTAGAACGTAATGCTTATAACTGGTACGACCAATTTGTGAAAATGTGATGTTGCTTGCTTGTTAAATAAATGTTCTAAGCGTATATTTCAAACAGTTGTTTAATACGAGTGATTGAAATGGCACCAAGAAGTACAACCAAAGACAAAATCTTAGATGTGGCTGAAGGCTTATTTGCTGAGCACGGTTTTAATGACACCTCTTTACGCACGATTACGAGTAAAGCCAATGTCAATCTTGCTTCAGTGAACTACCACTTTGGCGATAAGAAGACTCTGGTTCGTGCGGTACTCAATCGTTACTTAGAAGCATTTATGCCAGCATTGCAAGATGCACTAGTGAACTTAAATTTGAACGAAACGTATTCTATGAGTGACGTGTTTGAGTCTTTAAGGCAGCCACTAAGGGCACTCAATGATGTAAGGCCAAATGGTACGAGCCGATTTATGTTACTCATCGGTCGAGGCTATACAGATGTGCAAGGCCATTTGCGTTGGTTCATTACTACTCGTTATAGCGAAGTACTGACTTTGTTTACCAACTCAGTAATGAAAGCTAATCCCAACCTCACTCAAGAACAGTTATTTTGGCGATTGCACTTCACCCTAGGGACTTGTGTATTCACCATGGCATCTAGCCAAGCTCTAATAGAAATTGCAGAGAATGACTATGACAGAAAGATAGATGCTAAGGCAGTGGTCGATATTCTTATTCCATATTTGGCCGCTGGCATGTCAGCAAAAGAATAAAACAATAAAAAGCAAAATATTCACAAACAATATAGTGAACAAAAGGATCTGAACTATGAGCTCTCTAAGACAAAAATGGGTAAGTGACCCAGCTTTTAAACTCTTTAAAAAAGTACTACCACCCCTATCTAGCACCGAGAAAGAAGCGATGGAAGCGGGTAGCGTGTGGTGGGACGGAGAGCTGTTTTCTGGTAAACCAGATTTCACTAAGCTTCACCAGTATCCAAAACCTCAGCTGACAGCAGAAGAGCAATCGTTCATGGACAATGAACTTGAAACTTTGCTCGCTATGCTCGATGACCACAAAATTGTCAAAGAAGACCGAGACCTTCCTGAGGAAGTATGGAACTTTTTACGCAAAGAGCGTTTCTTCTCGCTAATTATCGCGAAAGGGTACGGCGGCCGTGAATTTTCGGCGCACGCAAACTCCACCATAGTAACCAAGATTGCTACGCGTAGTATCAGTACTGCGGTTTCGGTAATGGTTCCAAACTCTCTTGGCCCTGGTGAGCTGTTGTCTCACTACGGTACTCAAGATCAAAAAGATTACTGGCTACCTCGTCTTGCTGACGGTACAGATATCCCTTGTTTCGCACTAACAGGCCCTGAAGCAGGTTCTGATGCGGGTGGTATCCCTGATGTCGGCACTGTGTGTATGGGCATGCACGAAGGTAAAGAGACACTAGGCATCAAGCTTAACTGGAACAAGCGTTACATTACGCTAGCACCAGTGGCAACGGTACTTGGTTTGGCTTTCAAACTGCACGATCCAGAAAAGCTACTGGGTGACAAAGAAGACATTGGTATCACTTGTGCGCTTATCCCGGCAGACCACGAAGGTGTTGTGATCGGTGAGCGTCATGATCCACTTGGTCTTGCGTTTATGAATGGTCCAACACGCGGTCACGATGTATTTATTCCTATGGAATGGCTAATCGGTGGCGCAGATTACGCAGGTAAAGGCTGGCGTATGCTGGTGGAATGTCTGTCTGCAGGTCGTGGTATCTCATTACCCGCACTGGGCACGGCGATGGGCCACCTAACAGCGAAAACGACCGGCGCATACGCTTATGTTCGTAAGCAGTTCGGTATGTCGATTGGTAAATTTGAAGGTGTTGCAGAGAGCTTAGGCCGTATTGGTGGTTTAACGTATCTACTAGAAGCGACTCGTACACTGACAACCACTTCACTTGATATGAAAGAGAAGCCGGGTATCGTAACGGCTATCGCGAAGTATCACATGACAGAGATGGCTCGTACTATTCTGAATGACTCAATGGATATCCATTCAGGTCGTGCAATTCAAGATGGCCCAATGAACTACTTGGCTGCGCCTTACCTAGGTATTCCAGTTGCTATCACAGTAGAAGGTGCGAACATTCTAACTCGTAACCTGATGATCTTCGGTCAAGGTGCGACACGTTGTCACCCATACGTATTGAGCGAAATGGAAGCGGCAGCGAACCCAGATGAGAAGCAAGGTGCAAAAGACTTTGATAGCTTGTTGTTCAAGCACATCTCACACGCAACTAAAAACACGTTTGGCGCTTTTGGTGCAGCACTGACTGGCTCTAAGTTCATTAAAGCCGACATGAGTGGTCCAACGAAGCCTTACTACCAAGATTTGACTCGCTTGAGCCGCGCGCTTGCAGTGAGTGCGGATTTCGCAATGCTGACGCTAGGTGGTGAACTGAAACGTAAAGAGCTTATCTCTGCACGTTTGGGTGATGGTCTAAGTTACCTATACATGGCGTCTGCTGCACTTAAGAAGTATGAAGATGAAGGTCGCCAACAAGCTGACCTAGACTACGTACACTACGCGGTTCAACACTGTTTCCACAATGCGGCTCAGTCGTTACAAGAAGCGTACCGTAACTTCCCGAACAAGATGGTTGGTAAAGTACTTAGAGGTCTAGTTTTCCCTGTAGGTAACCACTTCGAAAAACCAAGTGATAACCTAACAGTTCAACTAGCAGAAAGCCTGATGACTCCGGGAGCACACCGTGAACGTCTGACTCACCTTTGCTACATCGGCAAGGAAGAGGATGATAGTGTTGGCCTTATGGAGAACGCGTTCAATGCGATGTACAGCATCAAGCCTCTGGAGCGTAAGATCTTCAAAGCAGTGAAAGAGGGCAAAGTGGCTCGTAAAGGCTTGTTGGCAGACAAACTGGCTCAAGCACTTGCTGCTGACGTTCTGACACAAGAAGAAGTCGACCAAATTGTTGCTGCTGATAAACTTCGTTATACAGCGATTCAAGTTGACCACTTTAGTCATGACTTTAGTGAAACTTTGACGCGAAAAGAGTTAAAACCTAAGCTAAATAGCGTTGCTTAGATAACGAAATGATAAAAGGCACCTAATAAGGTGCCTTTTTTGTTTTTGTCGTAGAAGTCGCAATAGAAGCGTTAACAAATGGTGACTTAGTCGGCAAATATCAGTTGAGTGCTCCAACCACTTGCATTTTCACCACATTTTTACAGAAATTAGATGCCATTTGCGCACGAAACTCTTATCCTTAACCTGATTTTTTAAGGAAGTTGAATATGATCATCAAACCTCGAATTCGCGGATTCATCTGTACTACAACACATCCAGTCGGTTGTGAAGCTAATGTAAAAGAACAAATTGCTTACACAAAAGCTCAAGGCCCAATTGCAAGTGCACCTAAACGTGTACTCGTTGTTGGCTCTTCAAGTGGCTACGGCTTGTCTTCACGTATTGCGGCTGCATTTGGTGGCGGCGCTTCAACTATCGGTGTTTTCTTCGAGAAAGCCGGTACTGAGAAAAAGCCGGGCACAGCTGGTTTTTACAACTCAGCAGCGTTCGATAAGCTAGCTAAAGAAGAAGGCCTGTATTCAAAAAGCCTTAACGGCGATGCTTTCTCTAACGAAGCTAAACAGAAAACAATTGACCTGATCAAAGAAGATCTAGGTCAAATCGATATGGTTGTGTACTCACTGGCATCTCCAGTGCGTAAAATGCCAGAGACTGGCGAAGTGATTCGTTCATCTCTTAAACCTATCGGCGAAACGTACACATCTACAGCGGTAGATACAAACAAAGATGCGATCATCGAAGCAAGCGTTGAGCCTGCTACTGAAGAAGAGATCAAAGACACTGTTACTGTAATGGGCGGTGAAGATTGGGAACTTTGGATCAACGCACTTTCTGAAGCGGGTGTTCTAGCTGACGGTTGTAAGACTGTTGCTTACAGCTACATCGGTACTGAGCTAACGTGGCCAATCTACTGGGATGGCGCGCTAGGTAAAGCTAAGATGGATCTAGACCGTGCAGCGTCAGCGCTTAACGAGAAACTAGGCCAAACTGGTGGTACTGCGAACGTTGCTGTTCTTAAGTCAGTTGTGACTCAAGCAAGCTCTGCTATTCCTGTTATGCCTCTTTACATCGCTATGGTGTTCAAGAAGATGCGTGAAGAAGGCATTCACGAAGGTTGTATGGAACAGATCTTCCGTATGTTCAGCCAACGTTTATACAAAGCAGATGGCAGTGCAGCAGAAGTTGATGAAGTGAACCGTCTACGTCTAGACGACCTAGAACTTCGTGATGACATTCAAGAGCATTGTCGTAACCTATGGCCTCAAATCACAACTGAAAACTTAAAAGAACTGACTGACTACGTTGAGTACAAAGAAGAGTTCTTGAAGTTGTTCGGTTTCGGTGTTGACGGTGTTGATTACGAAGCTGATGTAGAGACAGCTGTTGAATTTGATGTAGCTGACATCTAATTCACAAATCAAATAAACGAAATAGGCGCTCATTGAGCGCCTATTTTTTTTGTCTGTAGTTTGAGGAAAGTAGTATAGAGGTGTGGAATGAGAAAAGAGATTAAGTAATAAAAAATGCACTAACTCAAAGATGAATTAGTGCATTTAAAATATCTAATCTATAACGCTGAATAAACTAGCTAATGATAATGATAAAGGTACCCGCTAAGGTCATCAATATATTGGCTATCGCGTACGTACCCGCGTACCCCAGAGCTGGGATAGTTGAACGAGCGTGGTCATTCACTATGTCCATCGCCGGAGCACAGGTTCGTGCGCCAATGATGGCTCCAAAAAGAAGAGCTCGGTTCATCTTCAGTGCGTAAGCGCCGACTAAGTAAGCGAAGAATACCGGCAGTACACTCACGATAAGTGCTATCCCAATGACTTGCGGACCCACTTGGGTCAAATGCTCAAATATCTTACCCCCGGCGCTCAAGCCGATACCGACCATAAAGAACATCAAACCGAGATCTTTGACCATATTCAACGCCCCTTGAGGAACGTAACCGAAGGTAGGGTGGTTCGCTCGTAAGAAGCCAAGCATGATGCCTGATAGAAGAAGACCAACTGCATTACCTAAACCAAATGAGACTTGCCCGAATGTCATGGTGATCAAACCAAACAAAATACCCAGAATGAAGAAGCTACAGAAAGCCGTCAAATCGGCCATTTGGCTGTGAATCGAGATGAAACCAATTTTTTCTGCAAGGCCGTGAACACGGCTCTTTTCACCACTCACCTGCAGTACATCACCTTTAGAAAGTACGATGTTTAAGTCCATCGGCATTTCAATTTGAGCTCTTACTACGCGGTTAAGGAAACAGCCGTATTCCGATAAGTTTAAGTCAGATAAACGCTTACCCGCGATGTTGTCGCTTTTAACGACGATCTCTTCTTCAACGATTCGTAGATCGAGAAGGTTACGGTCAAAAACTTCTTTACCGTTTCGGAAACTTGGATCAAGACGAGCGTGGCTGTCAGGGAAGCCAACTAATGCGATTTCATCGCCTTCTTGCAGAATGGCATCGCCATCAGGGTGGGCAAGAATACCATTACGTCGAATCCGCTCGATGTAGCAACCAGTTTGGCGATAGATGCCAAGCTCACGAAGGTTCTTGCCATCAGTCCAGGTAATTAGCTCTGGTCCCACACGATAAGCTCGGATAATGGGTAAGTAAACCTTACGCTGGCCAGAGGTGCCTAGGCCGCGCTCTTGAGCTATTTGTTCTGCAGAGTCGTGCAGGTTTACTTTCTGAAGCTTTGGAATAAGGCGGGCAAACATAATCATACTGATTAAGCCGACTAAATAAGCCATCGCGTAACCTACAGAGAGGTTTTCTATGACCAGACCCAGGTCCATGTTTCTTGGTACTTCAGCTAAACCTGAATTGAGTGCATCTTGCGCACCAACTAATATTGGTGTTGCAGTTAGTGCTCCCGCCATCATGCCTGCGGAAAGTCCGAAACCAAGACCTAAATATTCGCTGCAAAAATAAGTAAGGGCAATGGCCGTAGAAAGTACAACGAGGCTAAGAATGAGGTAATGCTTACCATCTCTGAAGAATATACCGAAGAAGTTGGGCCCGGCTTCAATACCTACACAGTAAATGAAGAGCATGAAACCAATTGTGAGAGCGTCGGCGTTAAAGGAAAAGCCAAGATGTCCCATGATAAGAGAAGTAATCAGAACACCGATTGAATTTCCTAGTTGGAGACTACCGAAACGAATTTTACCAATGGCGAGGCCAATAGATAACACAACAAAAATGAGAAGGATGGGGTTTTGTTTTAACAGCAAGACAACGTCGATATTCACAGTGATTGCTCAATAATTAGCGTGAAACACAGGATCAGTTTGAGGAATGAATTGTATCTAAATATAAATAAATTATAAGTGCTATTTTCAATTTTATTCGATATTGACCTTAATCTTACTTCGGTTGAAAAATTGTCATAAAAAAGCCCGCTACAATCAGCGGGCTCTATATCAATCATACAGTCTAACTATTTTAGTTATCAGCCGTTTAAGGCTTTAGCTTCGATTCTCGTATGAGAAATTCTAGATTAATCGAAAAGACCTAGGTTTTCTTTTGCGTATGCTTCAAATTCTGTGCAGCCGCCAATGTGATCTTGGTCGATGAAGATTTGTGGAACTGTGTCTACAGGTTTACCAACAGTCTTCTCTAGGTCAGCTTTGCTGATGCCTTCAGCGTGGATGTCAACGTAACGGTAGTTGAAGTCATCGCGTTTAGCTTTAAGAGTTTCAGCATGCTCTTTTGCACGAACACAGAATGGACAAGCAGGGCGACCAAAAATAACTACAAACATTTAATTTCTCCTAAATACGGGATGAGGCTCGTTAACTCATTTATGTTAACTATTCTATTATGAATGCCACTCAAAATTTCTTAAAACCAACTATGCCTCAATGGCATGGGGAAATAAAGATGGAATTGCCTCTTAATACGATAGGTTTTGCCTATCAGCGCAAATATTAATCATAAAAGGCTAGAGTATTGTTTACTGGCCACTGTCATCGTGAATTCCCCTCAATATTAATATGTGAATTACCCCTAAGATTGCAACTTTAGTCGATATTTAGTGCGACAAGTTGCACCTTGTCAAAAAAATCAAACGCAGAACGAGGCATCCTTTATCTAGGTATGGAACCATATTCTGTAAGCAGTCTGAAGTAATGATGTTTTAGTGCATTCGTATTTGGGGTGCCGGGATTGTGTTGTAAATACGAAAATCAAATTTCAAATTTCAAATGTGAAATCCAAGAGACCAATTTCCTAAAAACCAAGAGTTCGCAGTTTTGTTCGGTCATAGGCGCAGGAGGCACCATGTTTCAATTTATGACATCTACAAAGATCATCTTTGGTGATGGAGCACTCTCCGCTTCATTGTCTCTCTTTAATCAATACGGTTACAGCGTGCTATTGGTGACTGGCAATACATTAGAGCGCACTTCAATAGTCACTGACTATCTCGATGCACAGAGTATGCGCTATCAACACATTGCCGTATCCGGTGAACCTAATATCAAAATGGTTGAGGAGGCTGCTATTTCTGCACGTCGATTTAAGCCAGATATGGTTGTCGCTATGGGGGGCGGTAGCGCCATCGATATGGGCAAAGCGTTAGCCGCGGTTTTACCTAACCAAGGTAGTTTGTATGACTATGTTGAAGTCGTTGGGCGTAATGTCCCTCTTAAAACCAAACCGCTTCCGTTCATTGCGATTCCAACCACAGCGAGTACAGGTGCAGAAGTCACTAAAAACGCGGTGCTGAAATCAGGGCAAGACCAAGTAAAAATCAGCCTTAGAAACCCAGACATGCTGGCTGACGTTGCGATTGTTGACCCAACCCTAACTCATGGTACGAATCTGTATTTATCGGGGCGAGGTGCTATGGACGCATTTACCCATCTAATGGAAGCCTATGTGTGCGGTGAACCGAACCCACTGACTGATATGATCTGTGAAGAAGGCTTACGTAAGCTGAGTGGTTCTGTCATTCAGGCGTGTATCTACGATGAACCTCAAGCGCGTTCTGATCTCGCGTTTTCCTCTATGTTAGGGGGAATAGCGATAACTAACGCCAAACTTGGCGCTGCGCATGGTTTAGCTTCTGCGCTAGGTGGCAAAATCTCGGCTCCTCATAGTGTGATAACTGCACGTTTAGCACCATTTGTGATGTTAGAGAATATAGCTGCTGCGAAGGAGCAGCAGAGGAGTGACATCCTAGCGCGTTATCAGCGAATTTCTCAGATAGTGACAGGTAACGTAGAAGCAACAGAGGAAGAGGCAATTTCTTGGTTGTCTGAAGTGTTGGATACGCTCAAGCTTCCAAGCTTACTGGAATTTGGTGTCTGTGAAGCCCAGTTTGATGAGGTGTCTGCCGACGCGCTCAAGTCGGTGGCGATTAAAGGGAACCCTTTACCGCTGAACCAAGAACGACTCGTACATATTCTTCAGCAGGTTTGTGAGGAGTGTGACTGTGGAGGTGAATACCATGAGACAGCCTCGATGAATCAAGGTGCTCAACGTGCCCCAGAACAGGTTACGGAGTCGAGTTTTACCATTATCAACTCTTATGCGTCTGAAAATAATGTAGTAGAGAAAGGTAATAGCTGGACGATCTAATAGCAGAAAGTAGAAAGCACACATAACGAGAAAGCTAAGCTAACGCGGGACAAATAAAAACGGAGCTCTAGGCTCCGTTTTTCAATTGAATTTAATTCTTAAGCTCACATCTTAACAGATTAGAACTGAGAGTACTTTTCGTAACGTGAATCACGAAGTGACTCTTTTACTCGTTTCAGGTTCTCTCGGAAGCCAGAACCACGACGAAGCGTAAAGCCTGTTGCTAACACATCGATAACCGTCATCTGAACAACACGACTTGCCATTGGCATGTAAACGTCAGTGTCTTCCGGTACATCCAATGAGATAGACAGAGAACTCGCTTTATCTAGCGGAGAGTCTTTTGCTGTGATAGCGATAACTGTCGCCCCGTTTTCACGAGCTAAGTTCGCAATCTCTACTTGGCTTTTAGTGCGGCCAGTGTGAGAGATCAGAACAATAACATCGTTATCACTGCAGTTAATGCAGCTCATGCGTTGCATCACGATGTCTTCGAAACAAGTGATTGGGATATTGAAACGAATGAATTTGTTTTGAGCATCTTTGGCTACAGCAGAAGAGGCACCCAGTCCGAAGAACGAAATGCGTTTTGCTTGTGTCAGTAAGTCAACCGCTCGGTTTACTTGCATCGCGTCTAAACTGTTTTTAGCAACATCTAGACAAGCCATAGTTGATTCAAAAATCTTATGCGTGTAAGCATCTGGGCCATCATCTTCTTCAACATTACGGTTCACGTAAGGTGTGCCGTTCGCCAAGCTTTGAGCTAGGTGAAGTTTAAAGTCAGGGAAGCCCTTTGTGTCTAAACGACGACAGAAGCGGTTAACTGTAGGCTCACTCACGTCAGCCATTTTCGCTAAGGTAGCAATGCTAGAATGAATTGCAGTTTGAGGGGAAGCCATGATTACTTCGGCTACCTTACGCTCAGACTTGCTGAAATTTTCCAGGTTTTTTTGTATTTTTTCTAATGTATTCATAGTGTTCACAAGGGTATAGAGAACAACTTGCTAGTTAATATCTTTTACCAGGGGGTATGGCTGAAACAAATATAAGAAAATACAAAACCAAACTTACATTCGGTATTGTAAATTCTACTGCATCAAATAGATATCAAGCTAACTAGCACCATAGAGTCAGTATAAACCCAAGATACTATTCACTAATACAAAAACACGGCATCAATGCTTAAGAATATGACAAACCTCAACAAAATTTTAGAAAACTACAGAATTGGAAGAGGATTAGAGCAAAAAGAATGCAAATTGAGTATGAACTGACAGCTAAGTTACATCAAAAAGAAAGAAATTTTCAATTTGATGCAACTAAAATTGAATGGCTAGGCGTTGATTAGCTTAACCAATTTGGTGATTTTACTCATCAAATTGGGTGCTAGTTTAGAGATTTCACGCTGTTCTTCAAGCACTGAAGAGAGAATATCGTTGCCCGTCAGTGGATTTGCTAATACTACACGGAAAACGATGATTGGCTGATGCGCCCATATTTCGGGGTTTAAGCGCGTTCGCGATACGAAAGACTTGCCCGTTTCACGTTGCTTCTTCTGAATAAACTTGGTCAGTTCATTCAGTAGCTCATTCAGTTCAACACGCTCTGGTGCTTTAGCCTTGAGTAGTGCTGCTTTGACTGATCCAGGCACATAGCGATAGGTCAGTAGGCAAAGCTCAGGCTCTGAAACCAGTTCGAAGTCGTTTTGATCTTTAATCAGGTCAGCAAAGTAGCGCGCTTTATTGATGCTCTGGTCGATCAGCAGTTCATACCCAGGGCGACTGATGATGTGCATTGAGGCGTAGACTAACATTGCCATGCCTGAACGAGAGCCTTCTAACGTATGGCTACCTAAGTCTTTTGAGCCTTTACGAAGGATGTATTGAGCATGATGTTCGATTGCGGTCATCGCATCTGGCTTCTTAAACAAAACCATGCCAGCACCCATAGGGATATAAAGCTGTTTATGCGCATCAATCGTGACTGAATCAGCCAATTCAATACCATCAAGAAGGTGACGATGGTTGTTCGACATTAGAGTCGCACCTCCCCAAGCGGCATCAACATGGAAATGACAATCGGATTCAGCACACACTTCTGCAATGTCTCTTAGAGGGTCGATATTACCGGTTTCGGTTGTACCAGCCACACCAATGACAGCGAAAGGCTTTATCTTATTCTGCTTGAGCTGTTCAATCTTGAGTCTTAGGTCGTCCGTACAAATGCGGTTGTCGTTATCTGTTTTAACAGACACTAGACCTTCTTGACCAATACCAAGGACATCCGCTGCTTTTTTCAGAGAGTAGTGACCACGTTCAGAAACCAAGATAGCAAGGCCTTCGTAGCCGTAGTGCTTCATGGCTTTAAACAAGCCTTCTTTTTCCACACCTTTGAACGAACCTTGTGCTTTTAGCGCGTTGTTACGTGCAACCCAAAGCGCTGTTATGTTCGCGATGGTACCGCCAGAACAAAACGCTCCTAAAGAGTGGTTGGCACTGTGCATCCAGCGAGAATAAAACTGGTCGCTATCCTGATATATCAGGCGATGTAACATACCCAGAACTTGACGTTCTAAGGGAGTGAAAGCTTTTGAGGTCTCGATTTTTACTAGATTCTGATTTAGCGCAATCATGATTTTAGACAGCGGCATCAGGAAATAGGGTAGCGCAGACGTCATGTGACCAATAAAACTTGGCGACGACGTATGAACCGAATGAGATACAAGAGAATCGAGGAGATGCTCGGTATGTTCTGAAACAAACTCAGGCAGCTCTGGGATATGAGCATTCGAAAAATCTTTCTCAATCTCACGTAATGGCTTTTCTTCAGCCACAATGTGTTCACGTAAGAATTGATTCAGGTTTCGTGAAAGTTTGTCTTCGATTTGAGTGAGTGTTGAGTCTGGGCCTTCTGGTACTGTAAAGATACGTAGAAGACTGTCAAAGCTAACATCTGCTGTTTTTTGTTCCGTAACCATAGCAAGCGAGTTATTTTTCTTATATTGACGCGAGCGGGATAATCTAAACGAAAACGGGAACAATGTCCCGTCTTAATTATGAAATCCAACTTCCCATAAAAGCATAGTAAATTAAGGGTTATTTACACTTAATCGCTTCTAGTTTGGCGATCGACTGGTTGTAACGCTGCAGTGCTGTATCGATTTGCTTAGGGTGACTAAGCAGCTCAGCAAAGGCGGAACGTAGCTCGTAGTTTTGAGCGTGAGGTGTTGATTGGCGGTCGTCGAACGTTGTTTTCGCAATTCTACCAAGTTCATCATCACGTGTTGATAACGTCTTAATGTCGTGTTGTTCCAGTTGCAGCCAGCCTTCTACCGGTTGCTCTGTTGCCACTTTGCTTGAATCGTTCACAAGGTAGTAGTTTACCGCAGCGCGATTAAGCTCGAAGTGGTGCTTACGACCTTCTAGGAACCACTCGCTTACTTCTGTCAATTCTGGGTATTGCTCAGAAGTTAATGTAGCGAGGTCAGCATACCAACCTAAAGAGGCGTCGATGTACGCATCATATTTTTTTGCTTGGCACTGATTTGTCTCAGACATTGAATCTGCTGCAAAAGAGAAAGTCGAAGTTGAAGCTAGCAGTAATGCGACGCAAAGGCGTTTCATAGCGGTTCCTTTTGTAAGTTTATTCTTTTTATAACGTTGTCGTTACAGATTACCGTGATCATTATTTGTTGAGCAATGACACTTAGTGTCTTTTTATTTCGGTAACTGTATCGGTGTCTTGGGCATCGGTATTCGAGTTGCATTCTAATCTAAAACAAACGCTATTCCTGCGATCTAGTTAGCAAGAGATACAAAGAACAACATCAAAATCGGGACAAGCAAGCTGAGGATAAAGCCACTGACTATGGCGACTGGCACGCACCGAACGCCACCTGTGGTTTGAATGACAGGTAATGTGAAATCCATCGCTGTTGCGCCTGCATAACCAATCGATGTGCATGGGTAGCTCCGGATCAGCACAGGAATAAGTACCAAAGCAACTAACTCTCTTAACAGCTCAAGCATGAAAGAAGCGCCGCCATAAACAGGACCAAAGGCGTCGCCCATCAAGATACCAGCTAAAGAATACCAACCAAACCCTGAAGACATTGCCAAGGCTTTGAACAGAGGGATATCAAGGATATAAGCCGCAATAATACCACCAAGCATTGAGGTGGCGATGATTGCGATTGCGATTACCATACCGTGCTTGTTGAGTAAGATTTGACGAAGTGTTAGTCCGCTATTGCGTAACTGAATGCCAATAAAGAACAGTAGAACAAACAGAATCCATTCACTCGCGGTATCAACCCAATCAAGGCCAATAGGCAGAACTAAACCCGCAATAAGGCCGGAACCGACCACTAATATGAGTTTGGCAGACTCCATCGCCATAGAAGACAGGGGGAGTTTCTTATTACAGCTGTCTGTCTGGAGTGGCAGTAACTTATCAATAGCAGGTAGCGCCATTAGGTTACAAACGCTTAAGCAGACAAAGAAAGTGGCCGTGTATAGAAGAATTGTCTGCAGGTTACTGCCTAGGTTATCGAGTGCGGCTAAGCTTAGTCCCATCAACGCGAGAATCACGTAGATCAACCGCGAAGTAGAGCGGTTGATAAATTCTAGCGTCTGAGCGTTCGAAATTGAAAAAAGATACCCCACGACGAGTGGCGCAAATATAAAGATCATCCCTGTAAACATGCTTTCCCCATTGCATTGACTTCATATTGCATTTACTAGCAATTTAACAGTAACTTAGAAGCCGCTAGTATTGATCACGTCACTTAGCTTTGCATTAAAATCCTGTTTGCTCAAGTTGCTTAATTTATAAAGTACTTCCGCTCCTGTCACGTTTAGTTCTACTTCGTGCTCATCAATGTTCTCATCCTTGTTTCTAAACATCAGTAGGTGGTTAGCTATTCGCGCAATATCAAGGTAAGACACCTCGCGCTCTTCGTGATTATTAATGGTGTTGCTGCACACATCGATAAAGTCGCTGTCGAAACCCCAGCGTCTAAGGACCAACTTACTGGTTGCTGAACATTGGCCTTGGAATATTTGCAGTGCGATGTCGTGATCTAAATAGTTCCCGTTGTCTAGGTAGAGGTGATATTCACTAACCAAACAGAACAAGCCAATGTCTGCAAGTAACCCAACAAGTAGTGACTTTTCATGCTCTAGATAACGGTATTCGGTAGGGGATAGTTCTTTAAATAGGTTAGTGACTAACACCATAGTTGCGGCGAGTTCTTTTGATACAGAAGCACTCTGAACCAATAGCTCGTTGCACTCTTTACTCAAATTGACGGAATGTTTAAGTTGTTCAATAGCCTGAGCCGTGACAATGTCACGCACTCTCAATATACCAAGACGCGATACGGCCGTCATAACATCGACACAAGTAATATTGCGTCTGTTGAAGACAACTGAGTTAGCAACTCTGATCACGATTGCTGTCAGCCCTGGGTCTTCAAGTAAGCACTCGGCAACTTCGGCGACGCCTGTTGGTTCAAGAGTACATAGCTTTTGAATTTTAAGTACAACCTCAGGAATCGGAGGAAGAGTTATTTTTCCCGCTGAGATGGAATGTCCAACAAGTTGGGCAAACTCGGATTCTAGGCCCTTAAGGAGAAGAGCTTTATTTTGTGGTAGCCAGAAAAATGATAAATGATTCATATTAAGAGTAAGAACATGTATGTCGTACCATTTTACAAGCCGCGATGCTGCGAGGCAATACTCATCGAACCACATAAGCTTTGATAACTTGAACGGGGGTATCACTAAGAATTAAATTCTTGGCGTGATTTGATAGTTTAATGTGATGTAAATCATTAAAAGCAAGGATATTCAACTGATTGATGTGAGCTGCGCCCTGACTTATTTTTCTTTTCGAAGTATCATTTATTTCAAAGGTGACAAACGAAACCATAATATTCACCTAAACATTAAATAGATTTAAAATTTTTCGCATAAAAAGCTGCTTGTCTGGCGATCAACCTAATCGGGGTAATTTGATTAAGGATCAACGGATATGACCGAGACAGCATTTATTAATTACGTGAATCAATTTGGTGAACATCAAAAGCGCTCTATGTTTGGAGGTATTGGCCTCTTTCAAAATGACGCTATGTTCGCTTTGTTGAGTGAAGATTGTGTATTCATTCGAGGTGGGAAGTTATTAGATAAAAAGCTGACGGGGCTTGATTGTGAAAAGTATCGTCACGTAAAAAAGCAGACGACAGCAACCGTGAATTACTACGACATCACGGATCTTTTTACGTCTGAGCATCCTGAATTGGATAGTATTATTCGTACTTCAATCGATAATTCAATTCAGCAGCGTAGCTTCAAAAAATCATCTGCGAGCCGTAGATTAAGGGATTTGCCTAACATGCAACTGACGTTAGAACGCATGGTTAAAAAGGCTGGAGTGGATGATGTTTCAATGTTTATGCAGTTGGGTGCATCTGAAGTGTTTAATAAGGTTCGCGAAGCGTACGGAAACGATGTTGACCTAAAATTACTTTGGAAGTTTGCGGGTGCAATTGATGGTATTCACTGGAAACTATTACAAGAGCCACGCAAGCAGCAATTATTAAAGAGCTGCCACTAAAGATATCGCCTGTATATGCATAAGATTACTGTTTATATATAAAAACCGAGGGATTTCCTCGGTTTTTTGTTTCTATCTAGCCCGTTTAAAGGCTAAGCCCATATGAAGAGCTTTCTCGTTTTACTTAAAGCTTGAAACGAGTCGTGAACATTAACTGATCACCGTAGAAATCATTGATACGAACTTCTGCACCTAGAGAGAATAGTTCTGTAGAGTGGAAACGAACGTAAGCAGAACCGATCCAATCATCTTTATCATCGATAGAAACGTAACCGCCTTTGCCGCCAACTTCTAGTTGTGGGCCAAGCCATTGACGAACACCAACGTTGAATTCCATACCAACATCAGGAGAGCTTTTCGCTGCTGGTTGAACTATACGAGCTAGCATTTCACCCGTTAGATCTGCCCAGTTGTTAATTGGAGCGTGGAAACCAAGACCTACAGCAGAGTCGTAATCGCCTTCAAATTCTGAATCGATACGCGCTACTGCGTGAGCATTCGGGTGGATTGACTTACTGAACGCACCACCAAATGTAATTGGGCTCGCACCGATACGAGCGTCAAAGTAATCGTAGCTAAAGTTGCTCATTACTTGTGCTTGTTCATTTGGTTGTCCATCGACAGCTAGTGCTTGGCTAGAAGCCAATAGCATAGCGGTAGTAAGTAGAATTTTGCGCATAACGACCGTAAACCTTTATTAGTGTTGATCCCTTTGGTTTGATAAAAAACAGCCAAACCATAAACATTGAGACAGTTTAATCTAACTCGCGGAAAAGTAACCCATAAAAATGCTATTCATTTGTCATTTAGCTAAAAAATAAGCAAGTAAAGTACTGCTCTGTTACAGAGATCTCATGTTTTAGGGTTATTTAACAAAATCTAGTATCCATTCACTTGTTATCGATAACTATTAGATACACTTAATTTACTCGCTGTTATACAAAATACACTTAGTGTCAAAGATGCATCGCGACTAACTAATCGCTATTCATCATCTAATCACTATTCAGCAAACAACCTCTATTTACCAACCTATCGCTATTCACTGAAACTAGTTCGCTTGTCTGACATTGATGTCAGTATTCGCTCAGTATCTAAAATGGAAGTCCAGTTTAACAACTGCTTGTCGTTTGCAATGACATAGTCTGTCAGTTGTTGAGTAATCGTGTCTCTAAGTTGATCGCCTTGCCAAGGTTTTGAAATATAAAAATCAAGCGCCGCGTTGTTAATTGCTGTGACGGTATCTTCTAGCCCAGCTTGCCCGGTGAGCAGCAGCTTGCGTGTTGGCTTTGTAGAGTCGTGCTGGTTAAGTTCGATAAGAAAATCGATACCCGTTTTGTCAGGCATGATGTGGTCACACAAGATTAAGGCGAGTTTAATACCTTCCTGTCCCATTTCTTTAATCACTTGCTTAGCTTCATCGACCGATTCGGCTCCTTCAACAATAAAATTGTCTTCAAATGGTGCTAAATCTTGAAGGACACTGTTGAGAACCTCTGGCTCATCATCGACACATAAAATTAGGTACTTATTCATGAGGTGCTCCTTCTTGTTTGAATGGAAGCCACACTTGCATGTGTGTATGGCTGCCTACCTCAGACTCCACCAAAATAAAACCTTGATGAGCCGAAATGATTTGTTGAGAAATGGATAACCCAATCCCTAAACCGAAGTTGCCTTCTTTTTTTGTCGTAAAGTTTGGGTTGAAAATAGTGTTGATGTCTTCTTTGGCGATACCGTGTCCAGTGTCCGATATTTGCACCACAAGAAACGTGTCGTCACCTTTAGTTTTTTGAAACGTGGTGATAGATACTTTACCTCGCTCTGAAAGAGCATCAAGTGCATTAGAGAGAAGGTTGGTCCACACTTGTTGCAGCGAGAGCGACTGGCACAATAGAGGCGGCAAGTCGGTGTCGTAATGCTTCTCTAGTTGGTGGTGTTTGAGCCTGTTTTCAAAGATCACTAAGGTATCTTCAAGTCCTTCGTGAACATCCGCGTAGTGGCGAACCTCTTCATCTTCTCGGGCATAGCTTTTTAGGCTTTTGACCATATCGGCAATACGTTTGCTGCAAACTTGAATTGAGCGGATAGAGTTTCCAACATAGTGATAATGCTCTAAGTCATTAAGTAGCTCTTTGCCTGCGACTGGGGAGCCTTTTAAGGTATCTAGAACCGCAGAGTCTTGGCTTAGGTTTAGTCTCACGGCTTTTTTTGCTAAAGCACGGTCATCAATCGTCGACGTAAGATGCTTTACGAGCAGTCTTTCTTGAGCCGTCGATAGTGGCTTAGCTAACTTTGAATGTGCCAGTACGTCAGTCCCTTTATTGGACTCTGGAACGGATAGGTTTGCCAATATCTGGTCGAGATGTTCTGACAGAGTTTCGATGCTTCTTAATATGGCTGCAATCGGGTTATTTAGCTCATGTGCGACTCCCGCGACTAGCTGCCCAAGCATCGCCATTTTCTCTTTTTCGATCAGTTGTTGATGGGCTGATTCTAACGATTCCAGTGTTTGCTGGAGTTTGATCTTATTGGTGATGCTGCGTTGCAAACGTCTATTGAAATGACGAAGCAATAGATTGGTAAATAAAGGCAGCAGGGTATTGTTTGAATGCATCACCTGAGCAAAGCTATCTTTATCCAGCTTGATAACGCGTGTTTGCGTTAGGGTGATCGCGGTAGAAAACGAAGGCTCACCTGTCACAAATGACATCCCGCCGACAATGTTCCCCTTGGAGTGACGTACCACTTCCCGTTGTTGCCCAAGTTCATCTTTCTTATAAAGAGCCGCTTCACCCTCAATGATCAGCCATAAAAAGCGATTGTCTTCGCCTTCCACAGTGAGCAAATGCTCGGGGGAATAGTCACGAATGGCCTTGGTTTTATCATCTTTTGAAAACACTTCTTGTAAGGCACTGACGACACGCTCTGCAAGGGCGTTATCCGAAAGCTGGTGGTAATCGTGAATGAAACCCGATTGGAAAGAGTGAATCTTTTGTTCAATGTGCGCTCTGAGTAAGCGCTGCTGGTCGAGTGCGTCGCTGTAAGACAACAGGTTTTCTGAGTCGTATTGGATAACAAAAGAAGTCAGCTCTTTTTGCGCTGATTTGAATAGAACCTGATCTTGAACCGGCTTGGTTAGACAGTGGTTGAGCCTGCCTTCATTTACAGCGGTTAGAATGGATTGAATGTCTGACGAAGCGCTGACTAATATCGTTCTTGCGGTATTACTATGGGGCAGCTGTTCGAGTTCAATCAGAAATTGCACGCCATTAAATTCAGAATGATGATGAGTGATCACCAAGGCTACGGTTTGGTTGTGATCATGAATATCTTCTAATGCGTGATGTGCGTCTTCTATGTTCTCGGCAGTATAAATATCGAATACAGAAGCCAACGGAGCCAGCTCCGAACGTATTCTTTCAATGCTAACCGGATTATTGTCCAAACAGATAACAGCGTATTGATTCACAGCTCAACCTTAATAGTAGCGACGTCTCAAGCCTAGCAAGAATCGCCTAATAAGGATGAGAGCTAGCCGCTAATTTATTGAGGCAATCGAAGTATCGAGCAATAGACTGATTTAACTCAATGTTTCTTGTTTGCTACTGATGGGTTAGACTAAAAAAAACAGACACGTGTAGAAAGAGAACTCATGGAACAGTTAAGAAAAATTGGTGCAATTGGCGGCGCAATCTCATTGGCACTTTGTTGGCCACTAGCGGTTGGCCAAATTGGACAAAATGCCATTACCGATGGTGTTGCAAAGCTTAACAATTCAAGCATTCAAGCGGAGATCGTGGAGTACGATAGAGGTTACCTGTCTTCTAACGTAACTACTCGCCTAACTGTGACCGATGAAAGCCTGAAAGAACAACTCGCGATTGATGGGCTGCCGAGTGAGTTTGTCATCAATAGTGCGGTTAGCCACGGTTTGGTGAGCCTGAATGCACTGTCGACGTTTGATAATACTGATATTCTGCCTCTAACTCTGACAACTAGCACTGAGCTAAACGGCAACACTGACTTTAACTTCGAGTTAAGCCAGTTCAATCATCAAGGTTCTGATGAGAATGGTACTTCGGTATCAATCACGAAATCGAATCTGTCTGGCCATGCCACTGTTTTAGGGCAAGTTGATTACGAGCTTTCAATCCCTTCAGTTCAAATTGATTTTGAAACCGGTGAAGAGGTAACACTGTCAAACCTAAAAGGTGTAGGTTCAGGTCAACAAGCGAAAGGCTACTGGTTAGGTTCTCAGAATTTTACTATCGATAGCTTCTTGGTTACAGACTCTGCAATGCAGCCTTTCATGACCATTGAAAATTCTAAGTACGATTTTGAATCACATCTAGATGAAGCGACTAAGCGTCTGCGCAGCAACCTTAAGCTGGATATCGCAAACATCGAGACCAGTGAAGGCCAGTTGAACAACCTAAACGTCGATTTCGAAATGTCTAAATTGGATAGCGAATCGTTTGAGAAAATCTTTGAGATTTACCAATCTAATCCAGTAATGACGCAAGAAGACGTTGCCGAGATCATTCCATTTATCGATATCTTGTTCGCTAAAGGCTTCGACCTTTCAATGAACAATATGTCGTTAGAACTAGGTAAGGGTCAATTCGAATCTAAGTGGTTAGTGAGCGTACCGGAAGGAACCGAAAACATCAGCAGTAATCCTTCGATGATTGTACCTGCATTAAAGGGTAACGTTCACTCTAGCTTCTCAAATGAGCTTGTTGAAGAGTACCCATTCATCCGTGAAGGTATTGATGAATTGCTTGTGATGGAAATGATCAAGGAAACAGAAAGTGGTTATGAAATCAGCGCTGACTTAGAAAATGGAAACCTAGTGTTCGAAAATGGACAAGAAATTCCATTAATCGCTCTACTTATGCCGGTTTTTGTTCAATAAACAGAACAAGGCTGAATACTGATAGGGTGATTTAGCAGGTTCAGCTTAAACATTTTATACGGTACAAAACAAAAGAGGTCTTAAGACCTCTTTTGTTGTTTTTATGTTGGGTAAAACATGGTATTACTTGCATAGTTATTATTTAGCAGGAGCAATCATCCCCATGGAACTTACATTAGATAACGTATTCAACTTCAGTGCTGGCCCAGCTGCACTGCCTAAACCGGTAATGAAACAAGCGCAGGCGGACTTTATTGATTGGAATGGTTTAGGGACTTCCGTGATGGAAATCAGCCATCGCAGCAAGGAATTTATTCAAGTTGCTGACGAGTCCGAACAGGACCTACGTGATCTTCTGAACATCCCAGACAACTACAAAGTTCTTTTCTGTCAGGGGGGCGCTCGTGCTCAATTCGCTGCTGTTCCTCTAAACCTTTTAGGTGACGCGACGAAAGCGACTTACATTGATGCGGGTTACTGGGCAGAAAGTGCAGTGACTGAAGCGAGCAAATATTGCGAAATCGATGTATTCAACGCCAAGACGTCAATTGATGGCAAAGCAGCGGTTGTTCCAGCTAAAGATTGGAAAATCGACCCGGAAGCGGCGTATGTACATTTCTGTCCAAATGAGACCATCGATGGTATTGAAATCAGTGAGCTTCCTCAAACGGATAAGCCAATCGTAGCGGATATGTCATCTAACATTCTGTCTCGTAAGATCGATGTGTCTCAGTACGGTGTTATCTACGCTGGCGCTCAAAAGAATATAGGCCCTGCTGGTATTTGCATTGCTATCGTGCGTGATGATCTGCTAGAGCTAGCAAACGACGTATTGCCGAGCATTCTTAACTACAAAGTACTTGCTGAAAAAGACTCAATGTTCAACACACCGCCAACGTATGCTTGGTACCTATCAGGCCTCGTATTCAAGTGGTTGAAAGCTCAAGGTGGTGTTGAAGCGATGGAATTAGTGAACAAAGAGAAAGCTGCGCTGCTTTATAATGCGATTGATAGCTCAGCTTTCTACAGAAACGATGTTCATACAGTAAACCGTTCAAGAATGAACGTGCCATTCCAATTAGCGAAACCAGAGCTAGATGCTAAGTTTTTAGAGTTGGCTGATGCTGCTGGTCTGAAATCACTAAAAGGCCACAGAGCGGTAGGTGGGATGCGAGCATCACTTTACAACGCGATGTCTCTGGAAGGCGTGCAAGTATTAGTCAGTTTCATGAAAAACTTTGAAGAGAAATACGCTTAATTAAGGCGTATTTCACAATAAGAGGAGCGAAAGCTCCTCTTTTTTTACTTGCTGAAAAGGAAGGGTATGAAGAAGTTAGGTACAGTAAACAGTGTTTTGGGCGGTAAGGTTGTTGCTTTTGCTCACGGTACACAGAGTGCTATCAATAAGCAGGTTTTATCTGAGCGCCAATACACCACTGAGCTTGGATTTATTAACGATGAGCAAGGCGACCCTCGCTTTCATGGTGGTATTCAGAAAGCCCTTCATATCTACCCAAGCGAGCACTACTTAATTTGGCAGGAGGAGTTGGGCGACAAAGCAATCTTCCAATCTGAAGGTGCATTTGGTGAGAACATAAGTTCAAGTGGGGTGACTGAAGCTTCCATTTGTTTAAAAGATAAGATTCGAATTGGTTCAACCTTGCTGGAAGTTTCACAAGGTCGTATGCCTTGTTGGAAGCTCAATGTACGATTCGATCAAAATGATATGGCGAAAAGGCTACAAGACACCCTTCGAACTGGCTGGTACTTCCGTGTTTTGGAAGAGGGTGATATCGGCTCCGGCGACGAGATTATCCTGTGTGAAAGACCTTACCCAGAATGGCCGTTAAGCCGGGTTATGGGTGCGGTGTTCACGGGTTGTTTGGATAAACAAGAGCTTAGAGAATTGGCGGAGCTGCCTCTAGTGGAATCTTGGGGCACGCTCGTAGAACGTCGACTTCAAACTGGCGAAGTTGAAGATTGGGAAATGAGATTGGTTGGCCCGACAGCCGAGTAGACTTTCTATTCATGCTTAAAAGACAATCATGCGCAAAACAAAACGCTCACTATCTAGAAGATGTGAGCGTTTTTAGTTCTGAGGTGAGCACTTATTAGTCAGTAACTAACAGCGACTAGTTTATCTAGCTATAACCAGAAATCTTTAACAGGCATATCAGGGCTAAAATGGTGCGCAATCTGTGCTTGTAGAAGCTCCGCTGTCGCAATCGCATCAGTTAACGCATGATGCGGAGTATAGTCAGGCAAGTGGTATCTACGACGGCTCTGACCAAGCCTTACTGACGCAGGCTTCTTACCTTTTAGCTTATTCCATAGACCGCCGGCCAGTTTGTTTTGGATTTGAGATTCAATCTCGAGCGTGTCGAGGACTGGAAACTCAATTCCTTCACCTAATCTGACCTTCAACGCGTTATCCAAGAAATCACGCTCGATGCGGCGATAATGAACGACTGGGATATGGCCGCCCATTGATTCTAAGATCTCATCTAATACTTCACTTAAGTCTGGCGCATCAATGATGTCGTTGTGAGTGATGCCATGGATAACAACCGAGTCTTCTTCCAATTTCTGCTTTGGTCTCAGGGTCCAGTGCTTGGCTTGTCTTAGGTAGATTCGATTTAGCGTAAACGGAACTAGACCAATGGTAATGATGCCATCTTTGTTTGGGTTTAAACCCGTTGTCTCAAAGTCGACAGCTAAGAAAGTCACTTCTGATAATGGCGTATCAGGTGCAGGAAGAGGCTGGCTATAAAATTGCTTTAAGCGCTCGTCTCTCGCTCGTTCCAATTTCTGAGCAAACTTAAATGGCCAATCGACTGCAGGTGATCTGAATAGTTTGTTCATAGCGCCTACTTAAACTTATTGCTAGCTTGATAACGAAACTTAAGGAAGTTCTGCGCATTACTTAATATTTGGAATGCATCCTTCAGGTTACGTCGCTCGAAGTCAGAAAGGTTCTCTGGCTCAATGTTGTTATCAGGCTCAATGTTGTTGTCGACATCGTGTGCTTGGTGGCGAATACGAACTAAAGAGATGAATTCCATCGCATCTTTCAAGTCTTGAGCTCGACCTTTTGGCAAAATACCTGCGTCGATAATGTCATCTAAACGTTCGAATGAGTTCTTAGAGCGAGATGCGACGGCTAAAGAGTGAACACGGATTAGATCGGCAAGTGGTGCGGTACCACGACGTTTAAGATTGATCGAGTTGTTATGACGACCATCTTTCTCCATTACGAAATCTTTAAAGAAACCCAGAGGCGGTGTTCGGTTGAGTGCGTTACGAGCAAGACACGCCAAGAAACGGTTGTTCTTACGCGCACGTCTTACAATAAAACTATTTAACTGTTCTGCCCATTTTAAGCGGCCATAAACACCATCTAAATCAAAGAAGATAGAGGCGTTCAGCAGTGCTTTCGGGTTTGGATCATCAATCCAATCAGCGAAGCATTCTTCCCATTGTCGACGTGTCATACGCCAAGTTGGGTTAGTGGCCATGATGTCACCGGTACAGTACACATAGCCACATTGGTCTAAGCCATCACAAATGAAGGTCGACAGCTCTTCAAAGTACTTACCGTGCTTTTTCTCATCGTAGGTATCATCAAGAATAATTGCGTTATCTTGGTCAGTAACGAGCAGCTGCTCATCACGCCCCATTGAGCCGAGCGCGAGGAAACAATAAGGGATCGGCGCTTTACCGAGTTTATCTTCGGCTAGTTCAATAATTCGTTGTTTAAAGCTACGGCCAATTACCGACATTGCGGTACCCACCATGTGGGCGTTGGCGTCTTCGTTAACTAAGCGCACAAAGCTGTCTTTTACTTGCTCAGAAAGGACTTTAAGATCTTCGATGCTTTGCTGTTGGAAGATGCTGCTTACCAATAACAGCGAGTTTTGAGACTCGTAACGTACAATATCGGTCGCTTCAATAATACCAATAGGCTTCTTGTCTTTTAGTACTGGTAGGTGATGCACGTTGTAGCGAAGCATGGTCATCATGGCTTCGTAGACATAGGCATTATGATCGAGCGAGATAACCTCTGCTGTCATTACACTTGATACTTCATCCGATGGATCGAGTCCTTCTGCTAAAACTCGGGTACACAGATCACGGTCGGTAATGATGCCAATAACGGGCGTAGAATCGTCTTCATCATCTTCAACAATATCCGGGTCGATGATCAGCAAAGATGAAACATTATCTTGTGCCATCATGGTAGCAGCTTGTTGGATGGTTCGTGTTTTTTCGATCATTGGCGCTTCGCTAGTCAGCAGCGTCTTTACCTTTGACGTGGTTAGATCGTTAGCGTCGTTGCTGTCTGAGTTAGCCTGACGCAGTCGCGCATTATCTTCTACTTCGACAAAGTCAGCGAATGAATCATAGTTGTCGTAGAGTTCTTGGAAAATAGGTTCAGGGATACAGTAG
This sequence comes from Vibrio sp. 1F253, assembly GCF_041439295.1. Classification (NCBI taxonomy): domain Bacteria; kingdom Pseudomonadati; phylum Pseudomonadota; class Gammaproteobacteria; order Vibrionales; family Vibrionaceae; genus Vibrio; species Vibrio sp. 1F253. Next base: position 56,862 of record NZ_JBGONU010000012.1, read on the forward strand.
AGTAGGGTGTCTTCTGTTGCTTTTACCGGGAAGCGAACTTTATTGTTGGTGAGTAGCCCCATTTGGCCAAATAAGTGTCCCTCATCCAGCCGGTTATAGAGCTCACCTTTACGACGATAGACTTCTACTTCGCCGCTTCGAACAATGTAAAGGTCGTTAATCTGATCACCAAAGTGAATGATAGGGGTATCTTGGCGGTAATAAGAAATTTCGACGTTACTGGTCACTTTCGCCAACATCTCCTCTGGGAGTTCTGTGAAAGGGGGGTATTGTGCCAGAAAGTTTTGAATCTCTAATAACTCAGCATCCATAATGATCATCCATTGGTTTGTATGATTTCATGGTACAACATTTGATAATATTTTGCCGTCACAAATCAATCTGTGAGCTAAAACCTTTTTAAAGTCTTAGGGATAGACTAATCTTTCAAATAATAGGGTGACAGTTAAAGGATGATAGGAATGCCGAAGTGGAAACTTAGTTTAGTGTCTGCAATTTTTATGTTTTCTTCAAGTTCGTGGGCCGAAACTCACAGTGTGGATATTCTTGATTATGACCATATATACGCCACCGCTCATTCGGGAAGTTTGAATGAAGATGCAGGCAGCAATAACAATGCATCATCCTATGGATTAGGTATTAGCTATGCGATAACGGATGATTGGCTATTGTTGGGTGACTACAGTGCTCGTTTCATTCACCCAGATGAATCAACAACTCGAATGGATACCCTTATGCCGGGCATTGGGTACCGTTACAGTATTAAGCGAGATCTAGATATAGTGGCTTACTACCTGCTTGGTATTACTAAGGGGGAAGTCGAAGATAATGGAACTAACATTACTCGCTCGTCTGACACGGAGTTTATCCAAGGAATAAAAGCGGAACTCAACTATGGCTTTGCGAAACGTTGGATAGCGAACGGCAGTGTACAAGTGAATCGCAGTGACTTGTTTGACGAGGAAGTCTACCACCTAGGTTTACGCTATTTAGTGACCAACAAATTTGCGATTGGTGGCTCTTACCAACACAGAAATGGCGAAGGTAAGATTCGTAGTGAACGAACCAATGAGCTGGGCGTGGAATTTTTCTTAGAATATTAACTTACAAAGTATCTAAAACTGAAAGTCGAGACACGAAAAAGCCAGCTTAATTGCTGGCTTTTGGATATCTATTGGTCTGCAAGTGCAGGTTTCGCTTTTCGATTAAAGAACCGCAGCGATACCTTTACATAGAGGACCCATATTTGACTTCGTCATGCCCGCTACGCTGATACGGCCAGAACCGACAATGTAGATAGCGAATTCGTCTTTCAGGCGAGTTACTTGCTCTTTGCTTAAACCAGAGAAAGAGAACATGCCGTTTTGGCGCTCGATGAATGTGAAGTCTGCATCAACACCTTCAGATTTCAGTGTCGTTACGAATAGCTCGCGCATCTCTTGGATACGGTCACGCATTTCTGCTACTTCTGCTTCCCATTCTGCACGTAGATCAGCATCACCAAGGATGTGAGTAACGACAGCACTGCCGTGCGCTGGTGGGTTAGAGTAGATAGAGCGGATGATGCTCTTAACTTGAGAGAATGCTGTTGTTGCAACATCTACAGACTCTGCAACCAATGTGAATGCACCAACACGCTCGTTGTACAAACCGAAGCTCTTAGAGAACGAGCTAGCAACAAGAATCTCTTTGTTGTATTTAGCAAAAATGCGCAGGCCAGCTGCATCTTCTTCAACACCTTTAGCAAAACCTTGGTAGGCAAAATCGAATAGAGGAAGCAGTTTCTTCTCAGCAACTAACTTAGCCAGTACTTCCCACTCTTCAGTTGTTGGGTCGATGCCTGTTGGGTTATGACAGCAGCCGTGAAGAAGAACGATGTCGCCTTCAGAAGCTTTCTCTAGGTCAGCAACCATGCCTGCGAAGTCTTTGTCTTTTGTTTCTGCGTTGTAGTAGCTGTATTGAGCTGTTTCGATTCCGGCAGCAGCGAAAACGCCGTTGTGGTTAGCCCAAGTTGGGTTACTGATCCAGATTTTCACGTCACCCAGTTGGCGCTTGATGAATTCACCCGCTACGCGAAGTGCACCTGTACCACCTGGAGCTTGTGCTGTTTTAGCGCGTTGAGACGTTACGATCTCTGCATCTGAACCGAAAAGCAGTTTCTGAACCGCTAGACCGTATTCAGCGGTACCTTCAATCGTTAGGTAAGATTTGGTTTTTTCGTTTTCAAGAAGTGCAGCTTCTGCTTTCTTTACTGTTTTAAGTACTGGCGTTTGACCATCTTCATTTTTGTAGATGCCAACACCAAGGTTAATTTTCTCTTCACGAGAGTCTTTTTTAAATTCTTCAGTAAGGCCGAGAATAGGATCGGCGGGAGCTGCTAACACTTTTTCAAACATAATCTTCATCCATGTCAATTGAGAGGGAGGTAATAATAACTCCAGTATTTATACCTTTCATATAAGGTTGATACAACTCAAAACCTAGAATTTATTAAAACGATTTATAACTAACAGTTTCGAAAATTTGATTTAAGGGATTTTTCGGCATTTCCATTTGAAACGACTGTACGTTGGCGTTGTTTTGTTCAACGTAATTCATTGCTATTACTATGGTTTTTATTCATGTTTAGACTGGTCGATATAAAGGAACCACATAGAATGAAGAAAATACTAAGTCTATGTTTTGTGGTACTAGCGGTAGTCATGGCTGGTGGGTGCAAAGATAGCAAAAACGAAGGCCATAAACCTATGGTCTATAAGCCTACGAAAGCATCACCCCCGGATCTTTCAGTAGCCATTACGGTTAATGGTAAAAAGCGTACTTTAGAGCTCCATCGTTACTCGATCCGAGAGCCCGATATGAAAGTATATCTTTGGGATCACCGTATTAATGGGCATGCTCCAGCAAGTACAATTAATACCCCTGATATCCGTGTTTATCGTGGTGTTGATACCAGTGACGAGAATACGCAAGTTATTGCCGCACTGACCAGTAAAAATAAACTCTATGTGACAGCGTTCCGTGGTAGTCAAAGAGTATGGACAATTGAAAAAGCGGACATCATAAGCGGTCTTTCCGCTAAGAAGCTAACAGCAACAGCTCAAAACTTAGCTTCGGTTACGCCGCAGTCTGCAATTTTAGACAACATGCAAAAAGCAATTAAAACCGTAGATGAGCACCCGAGTGCACCAACATCGGGTTTAGATAACTTAATTGCTAAAGACAAAACGCAAGTTCAGCTGCACCAAGTAAAAGTGGCAGTTCATGTCTCTTACCAAGCGTTTGTTCAAGAAGCGGATAGCAACTTGGATGATGCGATGGTGCTCGTCGACTACTACATTAACTTGGTTGATTATGTTTTGAGTCGAGATGCTTTGTTACGTTTCTCTGTCAATGATGTGTTGATAGAAACTTGGGGCTATCTGGACGACCATTACCAAACTTGTAAAAAAAGCGCTTCTCATGACGCTTGTAAGACTTCGGGGTACCAACACGAGAATGAACCCATTAGAGTCGCTGCTATAAAATGGTGGGATGAACAAAGAAAAACGCGAGGTTGGGACCTTAAACATAGAATGTTGTGGCTGAAAGGTAACTGGATTCTAGGTGTAAACTTCGGAAGTATTGTTCGCTCTCCAGGTGACATCATTGGTGCTGATGGCGTTGTATTGCATGAAACCGCGCACTACTTAGGCACAGGGCATAGTACTTCTGCTGAAGGCCACGGAATTCAAGGTGGTGAAGCGCACGTTGACGATATCAATTTCAATATTTATAAAAATAACCGTCTAAGAAGAAATCTTGTTGGACCTGCGGATTACCCTCTGCCTCCTTCGGCTAAAATTGACCACTTTAGTGTAAAACGTGATAGCACGACGGCATTAGATGTCATGAAAAATGACGTAGATGCTAATGGCGATAAGATTTCTATCCACAACGTTGATAAATACTCGGCACAAGGTGCTGAGCTCAGTATCACAAATGGGAAAGTCACCTATAAAGCACCAAAAGGCTTTATTGGTGAGGATGAGTTCCACTACATCATTACTGATGGCAAGAAACTGTTCGATCGTGACGTTGTTCATGTCAAGATTACGACTCCAGATCTATATGCTCGTTTCGATTTTGAAGACGCACCTGTTGATGACTTATGGATGGTGAACGCTCAAACAGGATTGGCAGGACAAGTTGCTGTTGTAAAAGAGTCGAGTAAGCAGGAAGTTTCTGAAGTTTGGGTTAACCAAGGTTACGCGAATTCGAAAACACTAAAACTAGGTGCTTACGAGTCAGTAAAATCTAACTTACTAGAGAACGATGTTCAGGAATCTTATAAGTATAAGTTCCACTACGGACATGATTTCGATTTCGGTGAAGACGATTTTACTTTGTCACTCAAAGTGAAACCTAAAGTCAAGCTAGAACATCCAATTGATCTCGTTAGTAAGGGCATTTGGGTTGATGGGTTCCAACTTAAGTTAACGAACGAAGGAACACTAGAGTGGTTCATGATTTCGCGTCAACTTGCTGCTTATGCGGGTGGAAGTGACCTTAGAAAGGTGTCTGTTACAACCAAAGAGGCACTTAACCTCAGTCAATGGAATACTGTCGCAGTGCGTGTTGATCGTACCACTCAAAAAGTTTCTATTTGGGTTAATGGAAAGCAAGCTACGCTAGTTAACAACTACAGTCGCAGTAAAGAAGAAAGCGATGACATGGAGTTGGCTGATGGTTATGCGGGTGTTTGGGGGGGCGGGTAGCCGTTTGTCTGCGGGCACAAGCCAAGGGTTGATCATTTCTAAGCCTTGGATGGATGCTGGCAAAGATGCTACAGCTAATATAAAGTCTGAGCAAAAAGCAGGTAATATCTTGGTTGATAATATCGAGATGCGCTCATTTGCTTTGTCTGATGGTGACATGGTGGCACTTGCTAATGATAGCTTAAAGTATGCGTATACACCGCGACCATATAATGGACAATCGTTCCCATTCAAGGGTAACCATAAGTTCACTTGGAAAGTATCTAAATCAAGTGCTTACAAAGTGTATACCAGTACAGATAATAGCACTTGGTTAGAAGTTCAATCAGGTGCTAGTTCTGCTGCTTCAGGTTCACACACTGTCAATCTAGACCCAGCAAGCGATGTTTTATATTGGCGCATTGATTTTGATGGTAAAACCGGAAAAGTATGGTCTGTTCGTAACTCACTCAAAACGGGTATTCAGAACTTATCTTTCAGTTATGCTGAAGCAAACTCTGGTGCTAAGTACCCTCAATGTACAGTCACTAAGAATGGGGATTGTCTGTTTGGTTGGGATGATGGCAATACAACTGACCAATTTAATCATAGTTGGACACAAAACCCTGCCGATATCACTAACTGGGAAGGTCACCTCTACCTTGGTGGTGAAGATAAAAAGCCTGAAGTGTCAGTTACAGCTGAAAGCGGACAAAGCTGGAAGGCCATTCGTTTTAGAGCCGCTGTTATTGGAAAAGGCTGGACTGGTGCTCAAGACGTACCAAAAGGTACGCTTAAATTATTCGCGAATGGCACTGAAGTATGGAAGGCATATAGCGTTGGTGACAATATTATTGATGGCGCGTTAGCAAAATCAGGGAATTAGTGGTCTAGCTTACCTTCTATCGGTTCTTCTTCAGTCAGTGTACCTAGAGGCACTAAGGTAGGCCGCTACGGTATTCACCAAGTTGATTTACCAGGCGATACCACGACCCTAAAATGGGTATATGAAGTAGAAAATCTGGATAGCAAAGGGAAGAACCCAGGTGTAGCTCTTGGTGGTGTACAACTACTAAGATAGTGTTTCTTCTAAACCAAAAAAAACCAGCATATATATGCTGGTTTTTTATAGAATCTTACTCAGTCACTATTCCTGTTTCGCTTAACTTAACACTCGAATGAAGCTGACTCAGAAAATCACTCTGCGATCTAACCTATATAACTATTGTAGCCTGTATAACACCCCATAACTTACTGTAACCTGTATAGTTAGTGGTTTTCGAAAAGACTAAGCAGGTTGAGCAACAAAGCTTTCTCGTTCAAGTTCACTTTGCATGTTTTTTCCATCCTTGTAGGTCGCGGCAATTGAAACGAACTCTTGTTCGACGGCCAGAAAAGCTTGGACAACTTGCGGGTCAAAATGGGTCCCATTGCCCTCCAAGATAATCTGTTTCGCTTGCTCATGAGTAAAGGCTGGCTTGTAGACTCGCTTCGATATTAACGCGTCATAAACATCGGCCAATGCCATTAAGCGACCGGATAATGGGATCTCTTCACCAGACAACTGATTTGGATAACCGCTGCCATTCCATTTCTCGTGGTGAGTGAGAGAAATCTCTTTCGCGACTCTTAAGAAAGAACTGCTTCCCAATTGCTTTTCTGCAATAGATAACGCTTCGGCGCCAATAGCAGGGTGACCTTTCATTATCTCAAACTCTTCGTCAGTCAATTTACCCGGCTTCAATAAAACACTATCAGGAACGCCTACTTTGCCTACGTCATGCAGTGGAGCTGACTTATAAAGTAGCTCGATGTAGTTGGGGGTCAGCAAGCTTGCATGAGCTTCTGATTTGCTAAGCTCCAGTGCGAGTACCTTTACGTATTCTTGAGTTCGTAAAATATGGGCGCCAGTTTCATTGTCTCGAGATTCAGCTAGTGCAGATAAGCTAACAATCGCGACGTCACGTGTGGTTTTTACTTCGTCTTGAGCGTTTTCGAGGCTATCAAGCATGGTATTGGTCATAGATGCTATTGACCCAAGCTCGTTGTAGCTAAATATAGGTAAGCGAACGCCTGGCTCACCATTAGTTACTTTACTTAATGCGTGCTCTTGGCTTAGAAGAATACGTCTAATCAGCTGGCTCCATAGAGTCATGATGGTTATCGCGTATCCTCCTAGTACAACCGCCAAATAAATGAACTCTTTGATCACGCTGATCTTGCCCGTACCATCTAGCAAACGGCCGGGGTTGTGTTCTAGCCAGAAGATGTCTTTGACGGCCACCATAGTCAGCATGGTGGTCAGTGTTACCAGAAGCACGATGACCAAACCAATCATTTGTTTAACCAGTGAACTTCTTTCACCTATCAGGTGGAAGTCAAATTGCCCAGTCATCTCCATTTCATCTATTTGGCTAAGCTTCGCTTTCAGTTGAATAATGGTACCGGTAAAGAAACCAAATAGGCTCATGCCGAACAGCACTTTCAAGTTACTGTCTATCGTGAAGTCGTAGCTTAGGTTGTAGTAGAGCGCGAAAGGAATACTCGCGGCAAAGAACAACATAGTATCGAGTTGTGCAAATCGACCTTGTTTGACTAAGGTGTGTTGCGATAGCAAATAATGACGCGCTAGCCACAATAAGATAAAGACACTACTGACTTGGGTGAAAATTTCTAACGTCGTTAAGCTTTCGAGCATCGGGCATACCCGACTGCCGTAGGTGCCAAATAGCACGCCAGCGATGACGTATAATTGAGTCGTTAGCGATTGATTGTAATTTGAAGTATCCATCGATAAGCCTTTGTTCATTTTCATCTTAAGGTCTCGCAACTATTCCTAAGTTTACGAATACGTATTTTGTGTATTAATTCACGAGGTTGGTAGGTATGTATGGCTAGTATAGCGAGTGTGAATAAGGTCGGGGATTCTATCGATAGCTTTTGTTGAATGATACAAAAAATTGGTTTGTGTTAGATAATTGTTAGCTAGATGGGTGTTATTACGGCAGTTTTTATGAAGACACTTGAATAGTCCCGGTTGAAATACGAGACTATTCAGTCGATATATTTGAGTGAAGTCGAGAGTGATTGACGACTACTTACCTCTAATCAAATTACTTTTTCAGATTGATTTCAGATTCAATTGAGTTGGTTTCAATGTCTGGGTGAGATGCTAGTTTGTCTGATGCCCATTGGTTTAGGTGTTTCAGAATAGCAGACACCGCGTGTTTCTCAGTTGGTGCTTGGTCTTGATCGACATCGATCTCCTGCTTTGGATGTGAGCCTGTTGCATCTTCAGCGATATGGAGCCAGTCTGGGTGCCAGTAATATGGCTGGCCACTCGGTGTTGTCCAACTATGAACACCGTTTGACTCTCCTTTATAACTTAACTGGTCTGCTTCTATTTTTTTCATTTTTATCTCGCATGTTTTTTGGATTACATCAAATTATAGAGGCGTAGAACGAACTTGGCTCTCGCCTTGGTTACAAACTTAGCAAAGCATACAAAGTTATCTGTGAACCAATTCACACTATTATAGAAATTAGGCTCAATCATATGGATAGCAGCAATAGTTGTTAACGTTAGTGATAAAATCTCAGGCTTATTAGAATTTCTCTAGGTAGTACAATTAGATGGCGCGTTATGAAGAGCTTGCAAAGGATATTCGAACTCAGATAGCGAACAACACGTGGCGTTCAGGAGAAAAGATCCCTTCCGTCCGCATGAGTTGTCGCAATTACAGCGTCAGCAATAGTACTGTCTTACAAGCCTACCAATTGTTAGAAAGCGAAGGGTGGATCATCGCTAAGCCTCAGTCGGGCTACTTTGTTGCACCACGTGTGGACGGCGTTGATTATGAACTGCCGTTAGTACACAAAAAGAAAGCCATTAATGATCGCTTATTCGACTTTTTGAAATCGAGTTCGGCAGAGGGGGTTATTCCTTTTGGATCAGCATTCCCAGATCCTGGCCTTTTTCCTTTGCCTACCTTGACTCGAAACCTCGCCAGTGCGGGAAGGAAGATGACAGGTGCTAGTGTGATCAATAATCTGCCACCGGGCAGCGAGTCCCTAAGAAGACAAATCGCTCAACGTTACCTGCAGCAAGGTATTACCGTTAACCATCAAGATATCGTGATTACTTCTGGTGCGATGGAAGCGCTTAACTTGAGCCTTCAAACTGTAACCAAGCCCGGAGACTACGTTGTGATTGAATCTCCCGCTTTCTATGGTGCTCTGCAAGCTGTCGAGAGGTTAGGACTCAACCCTATCGAAGTGGATGTTTGTCCAATCAATGGATTGAATATTGAGCAGTTTGAAAGCGCACTACAAAACCAGGATGTGAAAGCGTGTTGGCTGATGACGACGTTTCAAAACCCGACAGGGACAAGTTTGTCTGAAGATGCGAAGCGCCGAGTGGTTGAGGTTGCTGAACAATACAAGACTTATATTATCGAAGATGATGTTTACGGCGACCTATATTTCGAAGGGCATAAACCTAAACCGCTAAAAGCATTTGATAAAACAGACTCAGTGTTGCTATGCGGCTCTTACTCTAAGAGTTTATGTCCTGGCTATCGTGTTGGTTGGGTGGTGAGTTCGCGTTTTAATTATGCGATTCAAAAACTTCAGCTTCTTTCTACGCTGTCGAGTAGTGCTCCTGTGCAGCTTGGCGTCGCGCACTTCTTGACACACGAAAGCTACGACAATCACCTTCGTAAATTGCGTAAAAATCTTCTAATGAGAAAAAAGCGATTTATAGAGGTCATTAAGCAATATTTCCCACATTCCATCGAGATAGAAGACCCTGCTGGTGGTTACTTCGTGTGGGTACGGTTCTCTCCTCACTTCGATAGCCAACAATTCCATCAACTCGCAATTGCTCAGGGGATCAGCGTCGCTTCAGGCGATCTGTTTAGTGAGCAGGGCAGAGTAGATAACGCGATCAGATTGAACTTCTCTTATGAACTCACAGCAGAGAAAGAGCAAGCGCTGCTCTTACTTGGTAAACTTGCGCATCAACTTACGCACTCGTAAAACCGTAAGTCACTCATAAAAAAGACAATGATTCCAACTGTACGGACTGATTCCGATGCAACTGTACGCCTTCTTGACCAACGAGTTGTGATTCAATATCGATAGACCAAATATTGGAGATACCGTTATGTTGAAAATGACTATGGGTAACGAAGTTAAGTTGATTATCGTTGCTATTGTGTGTGCACTTCTGTTAATCCTCGGCCACGTACTACTGGCAAAAGCATTCGCTGATATGGCATGGGCAGAATACACGACTGCCGCCATCCCATTTGTTATGATGGCAATCTGCGGTCTCGCGATAAAATACGCTATCGACCAAGATGTCGACTAAGTTTTTGAGTACACAAAAATGATCTTTCAGAGCCCCTCCATGATTTGGTGGGGCTTTTTCGTTGTATACATGAAACGAACTTGCATAGGTATCGCTGTTATCGTCGTGAAATAAAAATTCTTAATGACATACAATTACTATCCATACCTATTGTAAGCATATGTAAGGAGCGTCGAGTCACTACTTGGAAAGTAAATCACCTTTAGTCAAAAGCTTGGCAAACGCCATTTATCATCATTAACTATTGGTATGGTTGGGTTTATAGTTATTCGTGCCAACTATCAGTCGGTGAGGTTTGAATCGTGATGAACAAAGCCCTTACAGCACCTTACATTTTCAACTTATCTTTAGCCTACAATTACTTGGAACTAATACTGAGGCGAAAAAATGAGATTAAAATGTGCAAAATTGAACCTCTGCATGTTGGCATTGCTAACAACCAATGCAGCGGCCAGTGAGGTTGAGGTCGATTTAAATAAATTAAGTAATGTTTCAGAAATTGGTACAGATACTTTGTCGATCGCTAGTGAGTTCATCGGTTATGAACTTAATGATGGCAAGTATCGTTACGCAAGAGACGTTGACTTGAACGGTTTAGATTGGGTTTTCTTGTATGGAGAGCATCAAAGAAAAGATAAACCCAATAGTGCTTTAATTGGTGACGTAAACGTTATTGGTGAATTACGACAAGTTTCTAATTCAGAGACCAAAAACGCAATTGGTAACCGTTATTACTGGCAGGGTGGTGATTCTACAGATTACAACCAAGAGCTAGCTTTTTCTGGTTTACTTGTCGGCACTAGTGGTTTCTCTTTTGACGTTCAACCAGGTAAAGGCGGGCGATTTTCTGTAGAGCTTTATACACACAATTGGCTCTCTTCTGCTGATGTAACCGCATGTGTTAAAAAGCAATGTATCACTATTAAAAATGATATCTCCTTTCACATGACCAGTGTCAAAAATACGATAGTTTTCGAATCCCAATCTCCTGATGATATCGTCGAAATCACTTATACACGTCAACATAGACAGTTCGACTTTGAAGCTAGACAGGGTTACCACGCTATTGAAGCTATCCAATTGAGAGAGGCTCAGTAACATGAAAAAAATTATTTTGGCATCAGCGATCGTTGCTACTTTTTCAGCGCAGGCGGGCATAGGCAAGATGGATCGCTCGGTTACTCAACACAAAGCGTTTGCCTTACAAACTCAATTTGATTTTGCTTGCCACATGAATGCAGGGTCGGCCACTTTAATCGACCCGTATTGGGTTATCACAGCAAATCATGTGTCAGGTTCAAAAAGTGAAGGATATGAAAATGCGGTAACTTGTTCTTCTTATGAAAAAGATAAGAATGGTAAGTACAATGTTGTTCATACGTCACGTGCGACTACTGACCCTGATGGTGAGTGGGGGGAGTATGAATTTACCGATGGTATTTACGACTTCGCTTTGGTGCGCTTAGATACGCCTATCACCGGTATCAAGCCGGCGAAGTTGCCCGAGAAAGGGATGTTTGATCATTCAGAAGTCTATGAAGTAAATAGCGTTGGCTTTGGCAACTATAACGGACGTAATGGCGGCAAAAAGTTTGTTAAGTACAACGACACAGACAAAAAATGGTTAGCTGAGTACAAATATGACCCAGTGATCATGCCTCAAAGTAACTTGCAGTGGTTAATTATCCATGGGGATTCAGGCTCTGGTATCACGATTGAGAGAGATGGTGAGTTTTATATTATTGGGGAGATAGGGCTTCAATATTATGGTGAGCTTGGTTGGCAAGATACCTTCGATGATGTTTTGGGAAGATTGGATTCATTACAAAGTGACATGCAAGAGCATGGTTTTAGCTATACGAAACCTGTAAATCTTGCTGATGTAAAATGGACACCGACGACCCAGAATGACATTGAAGATCTTCACGCGTTTTACAGCTACTGGAAAGCGGGAAGTATGGACTTCAATGCGACTTACTGGACGGCGGATGGTGGTATTTATAACACCGCTTATGCGATAGAAGGGGAAAAGTACACTTTTGAAACAGTGATACCTGTAAATTCTAAAGCGCCTGCATTTGATGTGTTTGTTAATGGTCGTCAGGTCGCTCATAACATTAAAGCGGACAAAGAAAGTCTGTTTTTGAAAGTGAATGCATTTGAACAGAAAGGCGATCAGTTAGTCATTGAATTTAAGCCTCTTCAAAGTACAGGTGAAAAAATTATGCTCGATCACTTTTTGGTGCGCAAGGCTGACTAATTTAGTCTGGACAGCTTAAATGAAACTTAAGCAGAATAAATAAAGATGAAGCCCTACAGTGTTAAGTAGGGCTTCTTTTTGCAATGTGTAAAATTACTTAGTAATTAGCGTACTTTGCTTAGCATTGAATTCAAAGTTCGAAGTCTTGGTTACCGATTTGGTTACGGTCGGAGCTACGCTACCTAGCATATCTCTCTTTGTCGTTCTTTCGTAATTGACAAGTTGAACTTGGTCACCTTTGAGAGTGCTCTCTAAGCAGTTAGCAACAGTGACCAGTTTCCCTGATGCGACTTTGAACTTGATTTTTTTACAGTAGTTAATTGTGTTGACTGATGGGTCTTTAACTAGGGTAAATTGTTCATCTGCAATCTCAACTTGGATCGCGCTTTTGTTCAATTCAACCTGAACAGATGTGTGTGATGTTTCAATGCCATAATTTTCGATCATCAAACCCGTTTCAATTAAGGGCTTAGGAGCGACACGGTACTTATCATCGGACCTATATGCTGTATTTATTGTGTCCGTTTTTGAGTTATAGACAGTCGTCGGCTGAGTTGATGTAGCTTTGAATACATACGATTTGGTAACAGGATCTAGTTTACCATTACCCTTTAAGTAGGTTATTAACTCATCTCGGTTTGATACATTAAATTGCTTGAATAATAGTGAAGAGACATGATCAAGTGCATATACACTTTTTCTCACGTGGTTTTCAACCGCTACAGCTTTCAGGCTATCGCTCACAACGTCCAGCAGGTTGTTGTTCAAAAGGCTGTTTTTAGGAGTGTAATTTGCTCGTAGGTCTTTTGTAACACCCGTCATTACAGACGCCAAACCATACGTAGATACTTCAGCAGGAGTCATATAATGCATTCCTTGAGCCGGAGCAGCTTTCAGTGTAAACCAGTAGAAGCCGCTCGGATCTGGTAATCCCATCTTTTTATAATAATCAATGTAGGGTTTATGCTCACTATGACCAACAGGCAATGAAGCCCCTTGTAAAGACCCTTGTGCCCATGAGTGAACGCCTAATCGAGCACCTGGTTCAATCGTTCTTTTCACACCCGCAGCGAAAAGGTCAGTTCCCCCCGAAGCGACATGTCCAATAGAGCTAATGTACGTGTCTAATTTTTTCGCTCTTACTTTGTACGCTAGTTGAATGTTGGCATCATCATTCATAGAGCCACCCATATCGATGAAGTTCAGCGTTTTTGTATTCGGGTGAGCTTTGATCATATCGTCAAATGCTTTGGGGCTACCACTACATGCAACGCCATTGACATTCGCTATTGTACCCTTAATCTTGAAGGTTAAGGCTGTATCCCCTTGTAAGGGTTGCGAACATTTAGAGATAAATACCACTGGCTTTTGCGTTGGCTTAACTGTTGGTTTTTTCGCGGGAGTCGATGAGCCTCCTCCGCCACATCCGGTTAAAGTGATTAGTAGAGCTGCAGATAAAATGCTTGTTTTCATTGGGGTCCCTAAAAATTTATATTCACAAATTAATTAGTAAGAAGAATAATTTATACAGGACATCAATACTGTATGACTTTGTCAGGTGTTCATTACATAAAATTACAGTGCTTAACTATATGATTTTGATTTGTTGATTTGTTATCTTCGCGTCTAACCGCTTTTGAATCGAGAATACGCAGGAGAATTTGTGGGTGGGGAAGGGAGGTTGTGGGCAACGGAAATAATCTCGGGGAATAAAAAAACCTCCGTATATACGGAGGTTTTTATTTATCTGATACTGACTTCGTTAAAGAAGAAGCAAGCCGATATTAGAAGTTCGCAGAGCGTGGTGTACGTGGGAACGGGATAACGTCACGAACGTTGCCCATACCTGTTACGTAAGACACTAGACGCTCAAAGCCAAGACCGAAGCCAGCGTGAGGCACTGTGCCGTATTTACGTAGGTCGCGGTACCAGCTCATGTGCTCAGGGTCGATACCCATACCAATCATGCGCTCGTCTAGAATGTCTAGACGCTCTTCACGTTGTGCACCACCGATGATTTCACCGATGCCTGGTGCAAGTACGTCCATTGCTGCAACTGTCTTGCCGTCGTCGTTTAAGCGCATGTAGAAAGCTTTGATGTCTTTCGGGTAGTTCTTAACGATAACAGGTGCTTTGAAGTGCTCTTCAGCTAGGTAACGCTCATGCTCTGAAGACATGTCGATGCCCCACTCAACGTCGAATTCAAATTTCTTACCAGAATCTAGTAGGATTTGGATTGCGTCAGTGTAGTCAACTTGTGCGAAATCAGCGTCTACGAATTGCTCTAGACGAGTGATTGCTTCTTTGTCGATGCGAGAAGCGAAGAACTCAAGGTCGTCGCGGCGCTCTTCAAGAACAGCAGCGAAAACGTACTTAAGCATGTCTTCAGCCAGTTTTGCTACATCGTCAAGGTCTGCAAACGCAACTTCAGGCTCAACCATCCAGAATTCAGCTAGGTGGCGGCTTGTGTTTGAGTTTTCAGCACGGAACGTAGGACCGAACGTGTAAACTTTGCTTAGTGCACAAGCGTAAGCTTCAGCATTAAGTTGGCCAGATACTGTTAGGAAAGTTTCTTTACCGAAGAAATCTTCGTTGAAGTCAACTTTGCCTTCGTCAGTGCGAGGTAGGTTTTCCATGTCTAGCGTCGATACGCGGAACATTTCACCAGCGCCTTCTGCATCAGATGCAGTGATAAGCGGAGCTGAAGTCCAGAAGAAACCTTGCTCGTGGTAGAAACGGTGAATCGCTTGAGATAAACAGTTACGTACACGTGCTACTGCGCCGATCACGTTCGTACGTGGGCGTAGGTGAGCAACTTCACGAAGGTATTCGATAGAGTGACGTGTCTTAGCCATTGGGTAAGTGTCAGCGTCTTCAACCCAGCCTACAACTTTAACGTCAGTTGCTGCTAGTTCGAAGTCTTGACCTTTCGCAGGAGACTCAACAATCTTACCTGTTACTTCAACAGAGCAGCCAGTAGTTAGCTTTAATACTTCGTCTTCGTAATTATTAAGATTATTAGGAACCACGGCCTGAATCGGGTCGAAACAAGAGCCGTCATAAATGGCAAGGAAAGAGATTCCAGCTTTGGAATCACGACGTGAACGGATCCAGCCGCGAACAGTTACTTCACTGTCTACCGCTAGCTTGCCGCCAAGTACGTCTGTTACAGGCGCGTAAGTCATGTTGATTTCATTCTCCATTGAGGGACAAATTCAACTCAAAGTCTCTGGCATTGCTGCAAATAAACATACATTTGCACAATAATTAGCCGAAACATTAAGTTGTATAAACTTTTTAAATCGATAGAACATATTACCTGTCATACCGACAGCTTCAACCTTTATTCTTGCTTGGTGAAAGAAATATTGTGTCTACTGAGCAGAAATACCTTTTAGGGTGTGTTTTTTGTTCGATTTGGCTTTCTGTTTGGTATTTGTTTGAGTGCTAAGGAGGTGCGCTAGCGCTAATGGTTAAGTATTCTTCAATACCTTGTAAATCGATGTGAGCAGAGTGATTGAAATGACATGAACTGAAGTTGATTACAACATAGAGCTGGCTGAAATCGAGTCCGCTAGCGGTTTTTGGCCGGATTAAGAAGCGTTAATATTCGAAACCTTTGTTTGCAATATTGGTCGTGTGATTAAAGTGGCACTCACTCTATATTGTCAGCCATTCTGACCTGTGTAGGACAAACGCGATAAAAAAAAGCACAGGTGTTGATTTCGTCCTACTAAACAATCACCCACTAAAGGAGTTTAATGTTCACGTGTTAATTACGCCGCCTTAACCCCTGCATTCTCTCTACACCCGCACTTTTCGAGCGCTCGCTCATTCAAGAAAAACAGTCGATCAAATTATGTCTCAACAAGGCAGGGCTGGCTGTACAAGTAAAAGAGAATTACATGCTTAATTATTTAAAAAAACACTGGTTATCAAACGTTAAAGGAGATTCATTATCTGGGATTGTGGTTGCACTCGCATTGATCCCTGAAGCCATCGCATTTTCAATTATTGCAGGCGTTGACCCTAAAGTAGGGCCCTATGCCTCGTTCTGTATTTGTGTCGTCACTGCTTTGGTTGGCAGTCGTCCGGGAATGATTTCCGGTGCAACAGGCGCTATGGCGCTATTAATGGTCACCTTGGTGAGAGAGCACGGACTAGAATATCTACTCGCTGCTTCATCTTTAGCTGGCGTCATTCAAATCGCAGCCGGGTATCTTAAGCTTGGTAACCTAATGAATTTCGTTTCCAAATCGGTGATTACTGGATTTGTTAACGCGCTCGCGATTCTCATTTTCATGGCCCAGCTTCCTGAGTTGATCAACGTTCCTTCAAGTGTGTACGTGTTAGTCGCTTTGGGTTTGGCGCTCATCTACTTGCTTCCATATTTTCCCAAGTTTGGTCGTGCAATACCTTCTCCATTGGTCGCTATTGTTGCCCTGACAATCATTAGTTTGTTATTTGGTTTAGATGTCAGAACGATTGGCGATATGGGCAAGCTTCCGGATTCACTGCCGGTATTCTTGATTCCTAATATCCCATTCACGTTCGATACGCTTGCAACCATCCTGCCATATTCTATCGCTCTATCTCTGGTTGGCTTACTGGAATCCTTGATGACGGCGACGATCGTGGATGACCTGACCGATACTGAAAGTAATAAGAACAATGAATGCAAAGGGCAGGGCGTTGCGAACATCGTGGCTTCACTATTTGGTGGTATGGCGGGGTGTGCGATGATTGGCCAGTCGATCATTAACATCAAATCAGGCGGCTTAACCCGATTATCCAGCTTGATCGCCGGGGTTGTTTTACTGCTAATGGTGGTGTTTGTTTCTGATTGGTTGAAGCTGATACCGATGGCCGCTTTAGTGTCTGTGATGATCATGGTTTCAATCGGCACGTTTTCATGGCGCTCTGTTGTTGAGCTTAAAGACCACACACTCCCAACCAATGTAACCATGTTAGCAACCGTGGCGGTGGTGGTGTTTACTCACAATCTCGCAATAGGTGTTGCGGTTGGCGTGGTGCTATCGGCTTTGTTTTATGCGCATGCCAGCAAGTCGATGGTCTTTATATCTGATGAAGTGGTGACTAACGAACTGCACACCACCCATCGAGTAAAAGGCCATGTCTTCTTTGCTTCTTCAGATGCGTTTATCGATCTATTTGATTATGACAATGCGACCTCTTTAGTGACCATCGATATTTCGGATGCGTCTTTCCTAGATAACACGTCGGTTGAGGCGCTTGATAAGGTAGTATTTAAGTTCCGTAAAAAGGGTGCTTATGTAGAGGTCGCAGGAATGGATACCGTGAGTGCGAATCTAATATTCAAGCACGCGATGTACCACAAGCATAAAGATTTAACCGCGGTTTCCATTACGCACTAATCATGGTTTAAGGTACTTTAAAAGCTTAAAAGCTTAAAAGCTTAAAAGCCTGAACTAGACATTGTTATGAAGATAAAGCGCTCATCATTGAGCGCTTTTTTGTTGATGTCGGTAGGGGAGTTCTAACGACCTATGACTGACCTTTGTCGTTGGTCTTTGAGTTCGATAAGGTGAATTGGTTGATAAGAGATTCAAGGTGATCCGACAGCTCTTCTAAATCATTACTGATTCCACGAGTCTCAGCCGCAGACTGCGATGTGTTGTCGGCGTGAGAAGTGATGGTTTCAACCTTTTGTTGAACATCTTCGGTCGCGTGTGTAGTGGATTGCGTCTGTTTTTGAATATTTTTCGCATGAGCCAGCACTTGTTTCATTTCTTCAACGACACCATTCATTTCAACGGACAGTGCGTCGATATCTGTCGAGCTTTGATGTGCTTGTTCGCAAACGCGGTCAGCAGAATTCAGCGATTCTTCACTGCCTTGTTGGAACTGCTGAATGATAGACTCAATACTGCCAGTAGCCTCTGCCGTTCGTGATGCAAGATTACGAACTTCATCTGCCACTACCGCAAAGCCGCGACCTTGTTCTCCCGCTCGAGCCGCTTCAATCGCTGCATTCAAGGCTAGAAGGTTGGTTTGGTCGGCAATGCCACGAATCACACTCAATATTGAAGAGACTTCTCCAGTTTGCTCATTAAGTGTTTGTATCTTGTGTTTCACTTCTTCGATACTGCTCACTAGATTCTTAATCTCACTACTTGCATCATGTGCTTGGTTAGCACTCTTACAAGCCACATCTGAGGTGTGATTGATGAGTTCTGACGCGGTTAAAGTGGCTTGTTCTACATTGACCTGTTGTGCTTGTATTCCTTCGACATTGTTTTGCACTTCTGTGGTTTCGTTTTGTTGATCGCTGGCGGCTTGCTCGGTAATTTGAGCAACGCTAGTCAGTTGATTGGCTGACGCATTCAGTTTGTGCGAAGTATCTTGTACCTTTTCTAAGCTGTTAGAAACGGTTCCCATGAACGAGTTGATGGCGTTAGCCAGCGTGCCAATCTCATCTTTACTTTGTTCGGGCAAACGAGTGGACAGGTTTTTATCGCTGCTTACTTGGGTCATAAACCGCGAAGTCTGTTGAAGAGGGCGAACGATAATCTTACGAATTAATCCCATCGTAAGAACAAACCCGGCGAAGGAGATAACCGCCATAATGCCTATAGCAGCCATGGTTTGAGTGTTGATCAGCGCGTTAACGTGGCTGAGGTTATATTCTAGGCGAATCGCGCCTAATACTTCACCTTCTGGTGCCATATGACATGCCACACAATTGGTGCCGCGATAGTTCTCGCTCGACTTCATTGGCAGAGCAATAACCAAGCCTTTACCCCAATCGGCAGAAAAGGGTTCGATAACAGTTTCGCCTGCTAGCGCTCGTTTATCGATATCATCAATAGGTGTTTGGTTGTCATTGCCAGGTCCGTACAATTTGCTCACTGCATCGGCGCGCAGTACACGAACATTTTCAATGCCTTCTTGCGCTAACGCTTTCTGACGAAGGGTCTCTTTTTGTGCCATGGTGCCAGTCAGCATCATCATATTAAGGCTATCGAAATAGTTGCTTGCCTTATCGTGAAGCTGCTCACTTAACACCGAGTTTACAAGTTGCTTTTGCTGCGAATATTGAAAGTAAGTCGATATTGCAAGCAAGAAAGTGAACACAATGGCGAGGGCTACTAGGATTTTAAAGGTGATTGTTGAGCGCATAAGGTGTTTGTTTTTATTAAGTATAATGACATGCATACTTTACGTGTAAGCGGCTCTACCACCTATGGGGTATAACCGATTGTGTGACCACACTCCGGTTGTGGTTATGTTTCTGTGATGTAGCGGGTTTGTTTCTCGTTGGGCGAGAAGGTTAAGCGTATGGTGATTTTCAAGCCATCTTTATATGTGTTTTATTGTGACTCAAGTGAGTGGCTAGCAACAAGCTCCCCGCTTGCCGCTAATAAGGCCGTACAGTGGTGATAGAACTTGTAGTGTGTATTGGTTTTACGTAATATTGCGTGTCATTTTTTTAGCCTGAGAAACACAATGAGAACTGAGTTATACAAAGAGTTTATGTTTGAAGCAGCCCACCATCTTCCACACGTGCCAGAAGGGCATAAGTGCGGTCGTTTGCATGGTCACTCTTTTCTTGTTCGTTTGTACGTAGAAGGCGAAGTTGACCCGCATACAGGTTGGGTAATCGACTTTTCTGAAATTAAAGCTGTATTCAAACCAATTTACGACCGTTTAGACCACTACTACCTAAACGACATTGAAGGTTTAGAAAACCCGACAAGTGAAGTATTGGCTAAGTGGATCTGGAATGAACTTAAACCAAGCTTGCCACTTTTGAGCAAGGTTGAGATTAAAGAAACATGTACAGCGGGTTGTATCTACCGCGGTGAATAAGGTTTCGATGCTGTAGTTTGTGATGCTAAAGTCTTCGATGCTGTAGATTTCAAAGATACAGCTATCAAAGATACAGCTATCAAGACAACAGTCTTCAATACTATAGCTTTCAAGGTTATAGCCTTAAAAGCTATAATCGAACGAAAGGCGCTTACAAGAGCGCCTTTTTTGTAGCTGTCATATATGTTTGGGTGCTCTTTATACAAGCTTTGTTGTTAATGGGGTGGGGGGGTTATAGTTCCGCTTTTTATTAATAATGATTATTGTTTTACGCGGTTTGGTGGTCGATTTGTATCCAAATGGCTATTTTGTTCAATTTAATAGCAAAAAATGTGGTTATAGCGTTGTGTTTCAAAGCTCATTCGATAAGATGAAAATACCTCTAATGACAGAGGTAGGGCAGCAATGGATACGCTGCTTCAAATACTATGGAATGTGACTTAATTATTGGACACATACATGAAATTCAAGATTACATCGCCGATTATTGAACCTACGGAAGGTTCACCACATCAGTTAATGCTAACTCACGCTTCTCGTTTTGCCTCTTTTAAGACAAGCTCCCCTTTGAACGCCCTGTTCGACAACGTCTCTGCACGCTTCTTTACCGCTTATCGCTCCTATTGTTATTCGTTTTATAACTTTATTTCTATCTGAACTCCTTTGTCATCCGCTCGATGAACGAAGACTCACATCTATAAAAACTAAACAAATAAGTTAAAAACAATGAATATTAAAATGATGGGTAGCTCCCTAATTATCGCTGGTACCGCTCTCGGTGCTGGTATGCTTGCGATCCCAATGGTATTAGCTCAATTCGGATTGCTTTACGGCACACTGCTTATGGTACTGATCTGCTTCGGTACGACTTATGCAGCATTACTACTTCTAGAAGCGGCCATCAAAGCGGGTGGCGGTCTAGGATTAAACTCTATTGCCCGAAAAACCTTGGGCAAACAAGGGCAGTTGATTACCAACGGCCTACTTTACGCGTTATTGATTTGCCTATTGATGGCCTACATTCTGGGTGCGGGTGATTTGCTGAGTAAGTTACTGTCTAACTTAGGTGTAGACATTAGCGCAACGACGAGCCAAATCACGTTTACTTTACTTGCTGGTGCTGTAGTCGCAAGTGGCACCGGAGTGATTGATAAGCTCAACCGCGCATTGTTCTTTGTGATGCTAGCAAGCTTGTTTGCAACCATGGTGTTTTTGGCACCAAGTATGACGCAAGAAAACTTGATGCAGGTAACCAGCCACGACCACGTCGATCTAATCAAAACCAGTGCCATCCTGTTTACGAGCTTTGGCTTTATGGTTGTGATTCCAACCTTGGTTTCTTACAACCACGAAGCGACAGACAAACAGCTGCGTAACATGGTTATTATCGGTTCTCTGATTCCATTAGTGTGCTACTTGTGCTGGTTGTTTGCTGTGGTCGGTAACTTGAGCGAAGAGCAATTTAGAAGCTTCAAGAACGTATCAGATTTGATGGCGGCTTTTGAGGCTCAGTCTCCTTGGGTGGGTAACGTTCTGTCTACCTTCACCGGCTTGGCGTTGTTGACTTCTTTCTTTGGTGTAGCGATGGCGTTGTTCAACCAAAACAAAGACATGTTCAACCAAAATACAGCGGTCACTTACTGCATTAGTTTCATCTTGCCTCTGGCGGGTTCACTGCTTGCTGCAGATAAGTTCCTACAAGTGTTGAACTACGCAGGTATCATCTTAGTGTTCCTAGCTGTGTTTGTTCCTCTGGTGATGGTTCATAAGCAACGCTTTATGAAGGTAGCGGAAGACAGATACAGTGCTGAAGGTGGCCGACCAATGATGCTTTTCTCATTGCTGTTTGGTTGCTTCTTGCTAATCTCACAAGTGATTTAGCAGAACAATTTAGTGGTTGAATCAATCAGTCACCAAGCTTTAGCGACAAAAGCTTAAGATACAAAAAAAGGAACGCATCGGCGTTCCTTTTTTATTATCGGTTTATTAATTCAGAAATGATTAACAAACAACCTTAACAGCCAAACCACCTTGAGAAGTCTCACGGTATTTAGCGTTCATGTCTTTACCTGTTTCTAGCATTGTTTCGATAACTTTATCTAGAGAAACAGTCGGAGCAGAAGAACGACGAAGTGCCATACGAGTCGAGTTGATTGCTTTAACTGCAGCAATACCGTTACGCTCGATACATGGAACTTGTACTTGGCCAGCAACTGGGTCACACGTTAGACCTAGGTTGTGCTCCATGCCGATTTCTGCAGCCATACATACTTGCTCTGGGCTACCACCCATAAGCTCAGCAAGACCAGCAGCAGCCATAGAACATGCCACACCAACTTCACCCTGACAGCCAACTTCAGCACCAGAGATAGAAGCGTTACGCTTGTAAAGACCACCGATCGCGCCAGACGCTGCGAAGTAACGGATGTAATCTTTCTCTGTCACTGTTTGGATGAACTTATCGTAGTAAGCCAATACAGCAGGGATGATGCCACACGCGCCGTTTGTTGGTGCCGTTACTACACGACCGCCCGCTGCGTTTTCTTCGTTTACTGCGAAAGCAAACATGTTCACCCAGTCAACAACCGTCATTGGATCGTTAGTTGTTTTTTCTGACGTGATCAGCTGTTGGCGAAGTGCTGCTGCACGACGAGGTACACGCAGTGGACCAGGCAGGATACCTTCAGTATTCATACCGCGATCCATACACTCACGCATCGTTTTCCAGATGTTAGCGAAGTAAGTGCGAGACTCTTCGTCTGAGTGGAAAGCCGCTTGGTTTTTCATAACCAGTGTACTGATAGAAAGACCACTTTCTTTACACTGATTAACCAGCTCTTCCGCTGTTGTGAATTCGTAAGGTGCTTTAATTGGGTTTTCTTCTTCTTTGCCGAAGTTCTCTTCGTCAACGATGAAACCACCACCAATTGAGTAATACGTTTTTGAATATGCGACTTCGTCATCAACCCAAGCATGAATGCTCATGCCATTCTCGTGTAGAGAAAGGTTGCTAGTGTGGAAGTTCATTCCGCCGTCGCGAGGGAACGAAACAGTATGACAGTGCATACCGACAGGTAGACGTTCAGTTTCTTCTACTCGAGCAATGAAGCCTGCAATAGAATCGATATCAACACGCTCAGGAGTATTGCCAGCAAGACCCATGATGATTGCGATATCTGTGTGGTGACCTTTCCCTGTCAGTGATAGTGATCCATATACGTCCACGGTGATTTTAGTGATGTCGCGCAATTTTCCCATTGAACGTAGGTCATCAATAAATTCTTTACCCGCTTTCATTGGTCCAACTGTATGTGAGCTCGATGGACCAACACCGATTTTATAGATATCAAATACACTAATCATAGCGATTACCTCAAAAAGAGAGCCTCCCAAGGGGAGTAGGGAGGCTCATTTATTATCATTATATTTTTTGTCTAACCTCGCCATATAAGATGAATGTCATCTTATAAAAAGGGCTTGAGATTAAAGAGCGCCGTAGATTACAGAACTAATAGCCGCTAGACCACATAAAGCTGTAAAGATTTGCACAGGTGCTGAAGTTTTGTACTTAGCCATAGCTGGTACTTTGTTCATTGCGAATACAGGCATTAGGAACAGGATAGCTGCAATCATTGGAGCACCCATTGTTTCAATCATGCCTAGGATGCTTGGGTTAACTACCGCAACAATCCAAGTTGTAACAACGATGAACGCTAGAGAAGCTTTCTCAATCGTGCTGATTGAAGAACCAGAGCGAGACTTGATTAGACCAACAAGACCTTCATGAGCACCTAGGAAGTGACCGAAGTAGCTAGAAGTGATTGCTGCGAACGCTACTAGAGGACCCATGTAAGAGATAAGTGGAGACTCGTGAACGTTAGCTAGGTAAGAAAGTACAGAGATGTTTTGAGATTGCGCTGTTGCTAGTTGCTCTGGAGATAGAGAAAGTACTACAGAGAAAACGAAGAACATTACAAAACCCATCAGCATCATTGCTGCGCCACCAGTGATCGCGTCAGTTTTCTTAACCGCGTCTTCACCGTATACACGACGTTGCTCTTTAGAGAACTGTGAAATGATTGGGCTGTGGTTGAAAGAGAACACGATGATTGGAATCGCAAGCCAGATAATAGAAGGCATTGCTGACCATTCTGGGCTTGTTTCCATCATTGAAGTGTTCCAATCAGGAACTAGGTAGAAAGACAATGCTAGTAGGATGAATACTAGTGGGTAAACCATTGCTGAAGTTGCTTTAAGCATCAGCTCTTTACCGAATACAACACCTGCGGTCATAGCAAGGATAAGTGCACCAGAAAGAAGAGGACGAGGAATAGATTCCATGCCCATTTGGTTTACTAGGAAAGAGTCAACTGTGTTTGTAATACCAACACCGTAGATAAGAACGATTGGGTAGATAGCGAAAAAGTAAGCGAAAGTAATAAGGTTCGCGCCAGTCTTACCGAAGTGTTCTTCAACTGTGTCTGTAATATCTGCTTCAGGGTTCTTAGAAGACAGTACGAAACGAGCTAGAGATTTGTGTGCGAACCAAGTCATTGGTGCCGCGATTAAAGCTAGGATAACTAGTGGCCAAAAACCACCCGCACCAGCTTTGATTGGAAGGAATAGTACACCAGCGCCAACTGCTGTACCGAATAGTGATAGACACCAGGTAAAATCTTTATAGTTAAACTTGCTTGTATCTGTAACGGCATTTGCCGAAGAAGTTGTTGTGTTCATGTTAAATTACTCATTTTTTGGGAACAGGAAATAAGTCGGGGCTAATTCTGCAGAATTTTCTTCTACAAAAAATAGATCTAAATCATGTAATGAAACGGCGTGTCACATGATATGCGAAAAACGGATTTTTGATCACGAAAATAGCGTGCCACAGGTGATTTGTGCTCATGCTTGCTATTAGTTTATCTTATGCGAAATGCGGGGTTGTACAGAATTATACCAGGGAAACGTTTGCGTAAAATTGGATTAATAAATCTGTTCCATGGAAAAGGCTGTGTTTGTTAACAAGGATTAAACAAAACGTAGTTGCTATGTAATTTGTTGCACTACGTGTTGCTGCAGTGATTGGATGATTTGAGCTGTAACGCCCCAAATTAGGTGCTCTTGGAAGGGCATGGCAAAAACACGATGCTTGATTTTTTTTAAGTTAACAGTGTGGCTGTGTAACTTGGCTTGGTCTAAAACATAGGTGGCGGGCACCTCAAAAATCGAAGCAACTTCGTTCTCATCGATGATGGGTTTATAGTCCGAATCGACCACTACAACAATCGGTGTAACTAAAAATTTACTAATGGTACTCAAAGTAGGTAATTGCCCAACAATTTTAACCTGATCCGATCGAATTCCGACCTCTTCGTGAAGTTCTCTAAGTGCGGTGAATTGCATAGAAGGATCGGAGAGTTCGTGTTTCCCTCCTGGAAAGCTGATTTGACCAGGGTGATGTTTTAAATGAGCGGCTCTTTTCGTAAAAATAACATGTAAACCATCCTCTCGTTCCACTAAGCCGACTACCACTGCTGCTTTACGCAATTGATCGTCATTGATATGTGAAACGCGCTCAACGGATTCTGGGTGATAGCCAACGGTAGAATTGAGCTGGAATTGTTGAAGGAAGTTATCTTTGTTCATATAAAGCCAATATATTGATTATTATGATTTTAAGTATAGTCATAACCGTGCGTTGATTACCAATTTCGAATTTGCCTTCACTTTCCTCCGTTAGTACCGGCAATAACTGGAAATAAGAAGGGACTGGGTAGCGGCGTTTTTCAAGGTAAATGTTCCCAATCTTCTAAGAGTGACGGATTTTGCTATATTTGAATATGTGTACTTCTACTAGTAAGCGTTATCCATGTCATAAATTGGGTGATGAAACGTACATTTTCTGTTTAAGAATTTGATAACAATGACTTAGTGGACCATTCTAAAAAGAAATAGAAGAAAAGGTATGAAATGAAAGGAATCATATTCACCGAATTTTTAGAGCTTGTTGAAGACAAGTTTGGATTAGAGCTTTTGGAAGAAGTTCTAGAGATGTCAGAAGATGAAGGGATCTACACATCAGTCGGAAGTTACGACCACAAAGATCTTGTTCGATTGATTATAAACTTGAGTAAGAAAACCGATATTGATGCAGCGAGCCTGCAACGTGTTTTTGGACAATCGGTTTTTAAGAACTTACTGGCCTCATTACCGAATAAAGCGAGCCTCGCCCATAGCAACACCACTTTTCAATTTATTCAGCACGTAGAGCGTTACATTCACGTAGAAGTGAAGAAGCTCTACCCAGATGCTGAGCCTCCACAATTTAGCTTTATCACCACGACCGAAGCGCAACTTGTTTTTGACTATAAAAGCGCACGATGTATGTCTCACGTTTGTTTGGGATTAATCGAGGGGTGTGCTGACTATCATGGTGAAACCATCGTGGTAGAAATGACACCTCAGAATGATGACCAAAGTGTGGTTAGGTTTAATCTCAAAGTAGAAAAGTGATATGGATCTGGCATCTGCCCAAGAGAAAAAACTGAAACGTCAAATAGCAGCACGGGAAGCGGCTGAAGCCTTGTTGGAGCAAAAGAGTCTCGAACTGTTTGAGGCCAATCAACAGCTTGAACTTGCGTTGCGCCAATTAGAAAAGCGTTCAAATGCGAATATTCGACGGATCGAATTCCAAGAACAAATCGACAACCTGTTGATTGATTTCGGACGCGCGTTTCTGAGGAGTGATCTCGATGACGTGATGTTGTCCCAATTGACGGCGAGTGTAACTAACAGTTATCTAATTGAAGCCAGTCGCTTGGTGTTACCCCCCAATCTAATCCCTCAGTTACAAACCCATGACTATGGTGATGAAACAGTCGAGGTAATAGAGAAAGACATTCAAGAACCTCATTGGCAAGGTTGCTTGCTTACCGTGCCATTAGAGGTCGAAAAAGTGATTGTGGGCGCGTTAATCGTTCAGGTCAGGTTGTTAGATCAAGACTACGAATTCATCCAAAGCCAACTGTTGTTAGTGACGGACCTTATCTGCAGTGCGTTAACTCATCAACTTGCGATTAACCGAAATATAGAATCACGTAAACGAGCGGAAGAGTCCGAAAGGGCAACGCGTGACTTTGTCGCCATGATTAACCATGAATTGAGAACCCCACTCAATGGTCTTCTTGGTAGTGCGGAGTTGATAAGCGACACCGAACTGAGCAGTTCTCAACGTGAGATCGTGAATAACTTGAGCCAATCCGGTGAGTTTCTTAGAACCATCATTAATGACCTTCTCGATTACAGTAAAATCAATGCGGGTATGCTGGAATTAATTCCCAAAACATTTGCACTCCAAGATTTGAAAAATACCATTGATAGTATTTTTACCAATCGAGCGATTGAAAAGCAGATCCAGTTTGATGTCAATGTAACCGATGGGGTACCCAGTCACTTCTACGGTGACTTAGAGCGTATTACTCAATTGTTCGTGAACTTAATCGGCAATGCAATTAAATTCACCGATCAAGGCCATGTGAGCGTAGAGATAAAATGGCTTAACGACCAATTTATTTTTTCTGTTGAGGATAGTGGCGTTGGTATTGCTCAATCTGCTATTAAGACACTGTTTGAACCTTTTACACAGGCCGATAACTCAAGTAGCCGAAATTACGAAGGGACAGGGCTTGGTTTAGCGATTTGTCGCAAGCTAGCTGCGTTAATGAGGGGAGACATTGAGGTGAGCAGTATTGTTGGTTCGGGTACGACATTTACCATTTCACTCCCTCTTCAAGTTGTCGATACACTGGCTGAGCGCGATAGTGTCGCCAAAGGTTTTGAGTCTGAGGTTGAATTGACATTGCTTAAAGTGCTGGTGGTTGATGATATTAAGATGAACCAGATCATCATCCAACAAATGCTACGCAAATACGAAATAGAGCCAGCGATTGCCGGTAATGGTATAGAAGGGTTGGAATTAGCGTCGAATAATGAGTATGACATTGTGTTTATGGATTGCCGGATGCCAGTCATGGATGGTTTTGAAGCGACGAAGAAACTGCGAAGTTCAGGGTATAGCCAACCAATTATTGCATTAACCGCTGGTACGACAAAAGAAGAGCGAGAGTTGTGTATTGAATCTGGTATGGACGATATATTGAGTAAACCCTATACCGCTAACGACTTAGTGATAATGCTGAATAAGTGGGGCTAATAAATATCATTGCCTTTTTAGTGAGTGAATATGCAACGTTATTGATTTGTTTCTAATGTCTTGAGTATATTGTCAATGTAACAAGTGAGCTGACAATGCTATACGTTCACTTACTTTATTGGTCGCTTTTATTAATTATATTAAGGAGGTTTGAAAAACTATAAAAATGGATTCGATATGAAAAAAATGATAGTGACGCTTGCTCTAATTGCACCTTTATCTGCAGTGGCTGCACAAAAAGACCCAAATGGTTTCTATATCGGAGTAGGAGCTGGTTCAACTGAACTTGATGATGGTGGTTTTGGTAAGGCCATAACTCGCAAAACCACAACAACTGAAACTGAATCACCTTCTTATAAACTCATTGCCGGTTATCAGATCAACCGTATTATTGGTATCGAAGGTCAATATACTAAATATGGAACGTCTACAACAAAAGTAGGCAGTTCAAAAGCATTCACAACAGATTTTAGTTCAATTAGCGTTGCTGCGAATGTTGGTTATACGTTCGATATTGGTCTTCGACCTTATGCACTTTTAGGTTATAGCTTTTTAAATTCAGAAATTGAAAACAGTGGTAATAATAAATACTTTGCGACTAAGTCATCAACCGTATCTGGTATAAAAATGGGGGTGGGCGTAGAGTATGCAATTCCTGCTGCACCAGCTCTAGCATTACGTGCAGGTATTGATTGGGAAGCAGCTGATATCAAAGTGAAAGATGAAAAGAACAAAGAGTTATCTAACGTTCACACACTAGGCTCATTCTATTTGGCTACAACATACACCTTCTAGGCTAGTGTTATTGAAAAGCTAAGTAGGTGATTGCCCACTTAGCTTTTTTAATATTAAAGTACTTTCCAGATTGGCTTTTTAGCTGTTTTTAATAACCCGTCTTAATAAATCTAGATTAAATTTATCTATCAGCCAGTACAGGCAATATTCTACTCAGCTTATCAAGAGTCTCTTGGTACTCAGAAGCACAATCACTATCAAATACTACACCTCCTCCAGCCCAAGCATAAAGCGTATTGTTTTCTGCCACTAAGGTACGAATCGTAATGCTGGTGTCCATTCTGCCATTACGGCTGATATAACCAATGCTACCGCAATACGCCGAGCGACGATGAGGCTCTAGCTCCTCAATGATCTGCATCGCGCGAACTTTTGGAGCGCCGGTAATCGACCCCCCGGGAAAGCAAGCCCTTAATAGGTCATGTGCTGAATGATGGACATCAAGCTCTGCCCTTATCGTGCTCACTAAGTGGTGCACAGCAGGGAAACTCTCTATATCGAATAGCTTTGGTACATGAACCGATCCCGGCTTTGCGACTCGGCCAATATCATTACGAAGCAGGTCGACGATCATCAGGTTTTCTGCCTGATCTTTCTCAGCATTCAACAGGTCTTGAGCATTAGCGTCATCAATCATGGAATTTTCAGAACGAGGACGTGTCCCTTTGATTGGCTTGGTTTCAATGGTGCCACTATTGAGCTCTAAAAAACGCTCAGGTGAGACACTGAGAATGGTGCAGCCTGCTAAACGGATAAAACCAGAGAATGGAGCTGAGTTGTACTTCTCTAACTTTTCATAAGCGAGCCATTCACTGCCTTGGTATTGGGCATTGAAGCGCTGAGCAAGGTTTATCTGATAACAGTCACCCGACAACAAGTACTCTTGAACGCTATCGAATTTATTGGCATAACTTTGTTCAGTCATATTGGATTGCCATGGGGTGGTTAATCCAAACTTCTGATGAGTTCGTTCTGCTTGTTCTGCTTGTTGGCTTGGCGATTGTTGTTGAGTTAACCAATCCCAATGGGTATCAATGTTTTGCCCAACAAGGAACGCAGCTTTAAGCTTATGATCAACAATCACAGCCCATTCATATAATCCAACCGCCATGTCTGGTGCAGAAATATCACGCTTAGCAAGAGAGGGAAGAGCTTCTACTCGTCGCCCTAAATCGTAACTAAAATACCCTAAAGCACCACCAACGAAAGGCAGTTCAGGGTGCTCACTGATTGCGGGTAGTAATTGCTGCTGATATTGGTCGAGTAGTTCGAAAGGGTCTGACTCTGAAACCTCGCACGTCTCATTAACATTGACGGTCGTTTTTGCACCGATTGTCTCGAAGGTGGCGATGGGTTGAGCAACTAAAATGTCGTATCGACTATCGACGTGGCTTTCTGAGGCAGAGCGTAATAGCATTGCCCACGGCACGCTTTCAATATGAGAAAACAGCTGTTTAGCTAAAGTTGATTGATATTCAAGCGGCTTGATTTGGATAGAGCGAAATTCGTTGTTATTCATTTGTTTAATTTGTGACAAAGAGTTCGATCACTGCATGGCGTGTGAGAGGAAGCAAGAGTATCATAAATTGAAAATAAAATGGGTTCTTGATTAGAACGGTGCAAACTACATGGTTTAGTTTACAGCTATGCAAGCGATTGCTAAAGCAACTAAATACAGCTCAACATAATAAAAAGCTAAGCCAACTAATCCGGTTAGACAAAAACAGTCAAACCAAGACCCCACATGGAACCAGAACAATAAAGAGGCATGCAATGACGGTTATTCGTAAGCAAGATGTGATCAGCAGTGTCGCTGACGCACTTCAGTACATTTCTTATTATCACCCTTTAGACTTTGTCCAAGCCCTAGAAAAAGCGTACGAGAAAGAAGAGAGCCAAGCAGCTAAAGATGCTATTGCTCAGATTCTTATCAACTCACGCATGTCTGCGGAAGGCCATCGTCCAATTTGTCAGGATACGGGTATTGTTACTTGTTTCGTGAACATCGGTATGGATGTTAGGTGGGAAACGGATCAAACAGTACAACAGATGGTTGATGAAGGCGTTCGTCAAGCTTACAACAGTCCAGATAACCCATTGCGTGCATCTGTCCTAATGGACCCTGCAGGTAAGCGTATTAATACCAAAGACAACACACCAGCGGTTGTTCACATTAATATGGTTCCAGGCAACAAAGTTGAAATTCAAATCGCGGCAAAAGGCGGCGGTTCTGAGAACAAAACCAAGATGGTAATGCTTAACCCTTCTGATGATATTGCAGAGTGGGTAGAGAAGACGCTACCAACAATGGGCGCGGGCTGGTGTCCACCGGGTATGCTAGGTATAGGTATTGGCGGTACGGCGGAGAAAGCCGCGGTACTCGCTAAAGAATCTCTGATGGAACACATCGATATCCAAGAGCTTATCGACAAAGGCCCAGAGAACGCAGAAGAAGAGCTTCGTTTAGATATCTTCAACCGTGTAAACAAACTGGGTATTGGCGCACAAGGTCTTGGCGGTCTAACGACTGTGGTTGACGTGAAAATCAAAACAGCACCAACGCACGCAGCATCTAAACCTGTTTGCTTGATCCCGAACTGTGCGGCAACGCGTCACGTACACTTCACTCTAGATGGCAGCGGCCCCGCAGAACTAACGCCACCTAAGCTAGAAGAGTGGCCAGATATTACTTGGGAAGCAGGCGCGAATACACGCCGTGTTAACCTTGATGAAATTACTAAAGAAGACGTTCAAGAGTGGAAGACCGGCGAAACGGTTCTTCTATCAGGCAAGATCTTAACCGGTCGTGATGCAGCGCATAAGCGTATTCAAGGCATGCTTGAAAGTGGTGAAGGTTTACCAGAAGGTGTCGACCTGAAAGGTAAGTTCATTTACTACGTAGGCCCAGTTGATGCAGTAGGCGATGAAGCGGTAGGTCCTGCTGGCCCGACAACGTCTACTCGTATGGATAAGTTCACCGACATGATGCTAGAAGAAACAGGCATTATGGGCATGATTGGTAAAGCAGAGCGTGGCCCTGCGACCGTTGAATCAATCAAACAACATAAGTCAGTTTACTTAATGGCTGTTGGAGGCGCCGCTTATCTTGTTGCAAAAGCAATTAAGAAAGCACGTGTGGTTGCGTTTGAAGATCTCGGTATGGAAGCGATTTACGAGTTTGAAGTTGAAGATATGCCTGTAACGGTTGCGGTTGACTCTAACGGCGTGAACGCGCATCAGATCGGCCCTGACACGTGGAAAGTGAAAATTGCTGAAGCTGAAAAAGCATAATTTACCGAAGTCAAAAAATCGTAATAGACACTAGCTTCAGCGTTTGAATTGCAAATCTTGACAGAAAGTTGAAGACAAAAGTGCAGCATTATTTGCACTTTTGTCTTATTATCAATGATATAGTGATAAACACATAGTTTGATATAAGAACATAGGAGAGAGGAATGCCTCGTTTTATTCAGATCCTACAGATTATCTTGGCAGTGGTGATTGGTGCTTTTGTTGGTTACGACCTGATCTTGAAAGGGATCAGTATCTTTGATAATAAATACGTGACGATTACTTGTGCACTTTGGCTAATCGCAGAGATTGCACTGTTTGTTATCTACAAGTTGATTGAAGACGATTAAGAGTCAGATATCGCAGACAAATTCTAAAGCCCCTGATTATGAATGTAGTCAGGGGCTTTTATTCATCTAGCATTAAGAATGGGTATTGCATACTCACCACTATTAGTAAAAGAACAAGCAAAAGAATACAAACAACCCTAAAAGGGAAAGAACATAGGCTAGCCTATCTATTATCATAACCGACTGGCCTAATTATCATGGAGTCGTTCAAATGAAACACCTAACTCAAGAAATGAGTGACTTTATAAGCAGAGGAACGGATTCTCACATTCGAGTAGCGGTCACGGGGCTTTCTCGTGCGGGTAAGACAGCATTCATTACTTCGCTGGTTAATCAGCTTCTTCATACGTCTACCCACAAAAATCTGCCTCTACTTGCATCGGCGAGAGATGGCAGAATTATTGGCGCAAAGCGCATCCCGCAACAAAACATGATGATCCCACGTTTCTCTTATGATGAAGCGATGGAGTCGTTGAATGCACAACCACCAGAATGGCCAGTGCCAACGCGAGATGTTAGTGAGATTCGTCTAGCAATTAAATATAAGCCAGCTAAAGGCGCAAAGAAGCTGCTGAGTAAAAACAGCACCCTTTATCTCGATATTGTTGATTATCCGGGCGAATGGCTGCTTGATTTACCTTTGTTGGACATGGATTTTGATACTTGGAGTCAATCTCAATTTGCCGCGTTGAAAGGCGATAGAGAAACCTATTCGCAACAGTGGAACACAATACGTGGCGACATTGACTTGCTAGCCGAAGCAGAAGAAAAGAAACTGGTCGCGATTGCCGATAGCTATACTCAGTACCTTCATACTTGTAAGGATAACGGATTGCACTGGGTACAACCGGGTCGATTCGTATTGCCGGGTGAGCTTGAAGGCGCGCCTGTGCTGCAATTTTTTCCCTGCGCTGCTCCCGAGGGTAAGTTCTCAAAAACCAGCAACTATGCGGTTTTAAAAGCGCGTTATGAAGAGTATCAAGAGAAGGTCGTCAAAGCGTTCTACAAGAATCACTTTGCGACGTTCGACAGACAAATCGTGCTGGTGGATTGCTTACAACCACTTAACGCAGGCTATGACTCTTTCATGGACATGCGTGGTGCGTTAGAACAGTTATTGAAGAGCTTTAAGTACGGGCGAAGCAATATGCTAAGACGCTTGTTTGCGCCGAAGATTGACAAGATCTTGTTTGCTGCCACTAAGGCTGACCATGTGACACCGGATCAACATCCGAACTTGGTATCGCTGTTACAGCAGATGGTACACCCTGCTTGGCAACAGGCGGCGTTTGAACACATCGACATGAGTTGCATGAGCATTGCGTCTATTCAAGCGACCAGCGCGGGTTATATCTCGTCAGGCTCAGACAATGTTCCGGCGTTGCAAGGTGTGACTTTGGATAATGTCCCTCAAACCATGTATCCGGGAGAGGTGCCGCGTAAACTGCCAAACAAACAGTATTGGGAAACCAACCAGTTTGATTTTACGAGCTTTAGGCCGATGGAGCAGCACTCTGACGAGCCTTGTCAGCATCTGAGAGTCGACAAGGTTTTAGAGTATCTCATTGGCGACAAGTTGAAGTAATTGAGGTAATCAAAATGAGTGAATTAAAAACGAAACAGGTCTTTGATGAACCTTTAAAGACCTCGTTCGATGAGCCGGATAAGAATGAAGTTACCCCAGATTTGGGTGCTCAAAAGTTATTCACGGAACAAGAGAAGTTTGTGCCCGTTGCACCACAAGTGGAAACCGACCTTGATGGAGACGCTGAGCTGCAATTGAAACAAGTGATTCGACCGAGCAAAAAGAAGAAGTGGTTTGGAACGGGCTTACTTGTCGCTTTCTCTGGCCTAGTCGGATGGCAGGCGATTGACTCTGTCATTACAGCTATTCAAACCGCTGACTGGCTAGCTTTAGGTTGGGCAGGTTTCATCGCTGCCATTGCTTCATTAGGTTTAGGCGCAATAGGCAAAGAGTTGTGGAAGCTGCGTTCGCTGAAAGATCATTTCAGTGTACAAGAGCAGAGTGAAGAGCTGTTACAAAGCCAGAGTGTTGGTAAAGGCAAAGCATTCTGTGAAAACATTGCCAAGCAGGGCGGTATTATTGCTGAGTCACCTTCGTACGATAAGTGGCGAAACAGCATTAACCCAGCACACAGTGATGCAGAAGTGTTGGATATGTACGATGCGTTGGTTGTTGCTCAGCAAGATAAAGTGGCGACTCAAATCGTCACTAAGTTCTCGACCGAATCGGCGGCTTTGGTTGCAGTGAGTCCATTGGCTGCTGCTGATATGTTGCTGGTGGCGTGGCGTAATTTCACCATGATAGACAAGCTTTCTGATGTGTATGGCATTGAGCTTGGCTACTGGTCTCGTATAAAGCTATTTAAACTGGTGTTAATCAACATGGCCGCTGCAGGAGCCAGTGAACTCGCGATTGATGCGAGTATGGACCTCGTCTCGATGGATCTTGCAGGCAAAGTCTCAGCTCGAGCAGGGCAGGGCCTAGGTGTCGGTATCCTCACTGCGAGACTGGGCTTAAAAGCCATGACATTGCTGCGTCCTATGCCTTGGCATAATGAGCGAAAAGTAAAACTCTCCGACCTTCGCAAAGCCGTTCTTTCTGAAATAAAGCGCATTACCTTAAAGTAAAGCGAAGTGCTTAAAATTGAAATGTAGGAAATAAAGCGAATTACCTTCCTATAAAGTCTATATACACAAGGAAGTTGAGTGATTTGCGAGCGAAGAGTAAACATATGTTTACTCTTCTTCTTGACTGAACTTAGAGCTTAATTCACACTACTGTCAACTTATCCTGACACCTATAATAGGACTATTTGTGCGTCTTGAAGTATTGTGTGAAGACAGACTCGGCTTAACGCGTGAGTTGCTCGATATCTTGGCCTCAAAAAGCATTGATTTAAGAGGAATCGAAATTGATGTTAAAGGTATTATTTACCTAAATTGCCCGGATATTAATTTTGATGCTTTTAGTGAACTTATGGCTGAAATTCGCCGAATTTCAGGTGTGAAGGATGTACGTAAAATCCAGTTTATGCCAAGCGAAAGGCATAACACAGAACTGATTGCCCTGCTGGCAAACCTACCTGATCCTGTGATTGCGATTGACCTTAAAGGCTCAGTCGACATGGCAAACCACGCTGCATTGAACCTTTTCAACAAACAAGAAGAAGAAGTGATCGGTGAGCCACTAGCGACGTTCGTTCCTAGCTTCAACTTCGCTCGTTGGATTGAAGGCGATGTAACGCGTCACCGTGAAGTCGTGGTGCTAGATGGTCTAGATTTCTCTATTGAAATTCTGCCTATTTATCTAGGTGGTGATGTCAACGAGGCGGTACTGGCGAGTGCAGTAATGACGATTCGTTCTTGTAACCAAGAAATGAACGCGCCAGACGCCATCCCTGAACAGAATAACCTAGGTTTTGAACACTTTGTTGGTGTCTCTAATCGCCATAAAGCCTTGATCAGTCAAGCTAAGAAACTGGCCATGCTAGATCAACCTCTGCTTATTGAAGGGGATACAGGTACGGGTAAAGAGATGCTGGCGAAATCGTGTCATAACCGTTCAAATCGATCTTCTTTTCCATTTTTGATTCTAAGTTGTGCATCAATGCCTGATGACGTAGCAGAAACGGAATTGTTTGGACATGCACCGGGCTCATTCAACCATGAGCAAGGTCATAAAGGCATCTTTGAACAAGCGAATGGCGGTACGGTATTCTTAGATGAAATCGGCGAAATGAGCCCGCATCTACAAATCAAACTGCTGCGTTTCCTACAAGATGGTTCATTCCGTCGTGTTGGTGAAGAAGAAGAGATGCACGCGGATGTTCGTATTATCGCATCAACGCGCCATCGCCTTTCTGAATTAGCCGACTCGGGCTCGTTTCGTGAAGATCTGTTCTACCGCTTGAACGTACTGACTTTGTCGATTCCTGCTTTGCGTGAACGTTCAAACGATGTTGCGCCATTACTGGAGCTATTCGTTGCAAAGTACGCACAGCAGTTAGGTATGTTAAAACCAAAGTTGACTCAAGAACTAATCGACCAATTAGGTAACTACCAATGGCCAGGCAATATTCGTCAGTTAGACAACATGGTTCTACGTGCACTAACAGAGTTGGATTCAGATACGTTAACGGTTGAGCAATTCCACCTGCCACAGCTTGACACTATGACTGCTGGAATGGCGAATTTAAGCTTAGACGGCTCGCTAGACGAGATCATGAAAGACTATGAATCTCAGATTTTAGAGAAGCTTTATCAGTCATTCCCATCAAGCCGTAAGCTTGCTAAACGTTTGAATGTATCTCACACCTCAATTGCGAATAAGCTTCGTGATTACGGTATCAGAAAGAGCTGATGATATTAGACTGCTAAATTCGGTAAGAGTGAGGCGGTAACGAAAAAGAGACAAAAGAATAAGAACAAGACTATGGAAGATTCGAGTACGCAGCAACGTATTGATAAACGTGATGGCAACCTAATTTTACGAACGGCTGAGATCTATGATGCGAGCATGATTAGTGAGTACTTTCAGGTGAACAGAGAGTACCTTAAGCCTTGGGAACCTACCCGAGAGGATGCGTTCTTTGACAGAGCGGATTGGGCTCAACGGCTGATTAAGTTAAACGAACTCCATAAATTGGGGCTAGGCTATTATTGCTTGTTGATTAATGCTGATTCAAATGAAATGTTAGGTACCATATCGTTCAGTAATTTGTCTCGTTTCCCGTTCTACGCTTGTAATGTCGGTTACTCATTGGCGCAAAGTGCACAGGGCCACGGTTACATGCGCAGAGGCTTGAGCATGGCTAAAGACTACATGTTTGACGTGCAGAACATGCACCGCTTAATGGCGGGCTACATGCCTCACAACGAACGAAGTGCGGGTGTATTAGAGCATCTTGGTTTTGTTCGAGAAGGTTTTGCCAAAGATTATCTACAGATAAACGGTAAATGGGAAGATCACGTGTTGACGGCACTGGTAAACCCAAACTGGCAAGATAAACGCTCCGTGTGAGTGTCAAACATTGAATTTAGATACAGCGGAGAACATAAATAAAATGAAGTCATCGCTGTATCGAAAGAACATATAGGCATGGTAAGCCCATAAGCCTGAGAAGATATTTGAGGAATTTTGATGTCATATACAACTTTGGAAGAATACCAAAGAAAATGGATTTTCACTCACCAGTCAATGCCACTACCCGCTGAAGATTTGGAAAAGATAAAACCAATGACACAGGCGAGAGCATCTCAGTTTTGGAAAGAAAACGTGAGCCCTCAAAGCCCGGATGCAGAAAGACTAAGTTCGCAAGATTGGCCAAGCAAAGCGTCGAACTGGAATGAAGAGATCAGCTGGATGGCAAATTGGGAAGCCGATGAGCCTGAAATGCCAGAAGAAATCCTTAACTTCATTGATTGGCAAGATGACGTAACTGTTTATTTTTGCTACGAAAAATACAATATTCTTGAAACCAAATGGTCGGTTTTCAAGAAGCATTGGAAAAACTTTTTGTTCTACGATGATGGCCCTATCTTACTCGGTCGCCGTCGTTCAGAAGCACTTT
The DNA here is from genome assembly GCF_041439295.1 of Vibrio sp. 1F253. Classification (NCBI taxonomy): domain Bacteria; kingdom Pseudomonadati; phylum Pseudomonadota; class Gammaproteobacteria; order Vibrionales; family Vibrionaceae; genus Vibrio; species Vibrio sp. 1F253. Next base: position 95,322 of record NZ_JBGONU010000012.1, read on the forward strand.
GGTTTGCTACAAATGGTACGGTTAAAATTGGTAACCGTGCTTAAGTTGGTTTGATTTAATCGTGCGAGTGTTGGCGATCCGATCAACAGATAGACAGACAAGAAGCGAGCATTAAGCTCGCTTTTTTTATACCTGATGATCTTTGAAGATCATGGGGAATACCCACTGTCTGAGCTCAATTGAAAATGAGCGCTTCCACTTTTTTAAAGTGGGAAAATTACGAAATTGAGATCGCTATCTCATTGGGTTAGTTGAAGTTTTGTGTGTTTGAGCTATCTTAATATTACTGCCTTAGTGGAGGTGAAGTATTATGATTTGGGATACTCTCGAACGTGTAAATAAACTTCGCAAGGAAGCAATGGAAGATCCAGAGTTTTTGGATTCAGCAAAAATGCATGAGGAATGGCTTTTAAGCGAAACTCATAATCAATTGAACCAAGGAGCTAAAGAGAAGAAACCGAAAAAGTTATCTGATATTTATGAAAATACGGATTTTCCTATCAACCCAACAGGTACGAAACATTAACAATGATGAACTGCAATACGGCTAAGGCTCTTAACCAAGATGCGATAAGTCGACTAAACATACCAGCCTTAAGCCACCAATAAAAAAGCCACTTTCAACGAATCGAGAGTGGCTTTTTCTTTTCTCGTTAGCTTCTTTACTCATTAACAACTAAAGCTAATCGTTTTTAAACCTAGTTATTAATCAGGCTTAACCCGCTTGGTAATGCATCACCAAATACGCGTTTAGACTCGCTCTCAGAAAGTTCAGTGACTTCACTCACTAGCGTTAGCCATGAATCAGGTACCTTGCTTTGCTTTAATTTATCAAGAACTTGAGCACGGTAGTCATCAGAGATATCGAACTGTCGGTCACCTGTCTTGCGGCAAATCATCACTGCCGCGAAAGCAATCATTTGCTCTTTCTGCCAATTCTGGTCAAGCAGCTTTGGTAACCACTGTTCTGCTTGCTCTCTTGGAATGACGCTGTGTTGGCTTCCGTATAAAGGTGTACGAGACGCTAAGCGACCCAGAGCCCACCAGTGAGCCTGTTCGAACTGATTATGGTTAATTGCTTTGCTCAAGAACCATGTAGCCAATAGAACTTTATCTTCCACCTCGAGTTGCTCAAGGGACGCTGCCAATCTCACCATGGCTTCATAGCCATTGTCTTGCGCATCTTTCGCTGTCTTAGGGTTCTTCATTGCACCTGGGTGAAGGTACTTCGCGATATCAGCCAAGATGGTTTCTTGCTGTTCTTGATTCAGGCCACCCGCAACACGACGCCAGAATACCCACCAGTCCGTCCAACCTTGGTGGTTCTGGAACTGAATGTTTTGTTGGTAAAGGCCCCAAATTTGTTCGATACGCCATGAGTCAGTCGGATCGCCAAAGCCTGGACGCAGCGAGTAACCCGCCAAACGCAGCCAGTTCTTCTCGTGTGCTTCTGAACGACGACGGCGTTTACGACCTAATGAAAAGGTATCAAACAGATGGCGAAGGGTCGTGAAGTCCCATTCATCACGCTTACCGAGTCGTTTCTCAAGATCTTTCGATAGTGTTTTGATCTCTTTCGATTCAGCACTCTTCTTGTTGCCGCTGTACAGACGAGAAATCAATTCCTTACATTCATCCAGCCTTGGGTGAAGTTTAGCGGTATCAGACTCATCGCCTTGCTTGTTTCTGACTTCAAACTCGAGCAACCAACGTTTAGAGTCATCTTCTGTACTCACACACTCCATTTTCAGTGTGCCGACTTCTGTTAATTGACACGCGAGCAATACTTCGACGCGTTCTTTTTGGTTGGCTTGGAGCTCTGCAGTACCTGAACCTTCCAGTGTTGAAATATACGGTGGAAGAGGGGAGAACAAGTCAGCGTCGACATTGACCATCACACCATTTTGAATAGCGGTGTCATGAGCAATTTGATCGTGGGTTGAAGTCAGTAGATTAAATTGTACTGGCTCACCTAAAGTCAGCGAGAAACGACGGCTGTTTAAGCGTATCTCTTGGCCTTCTTCAGTCCCTTTAGCAAGCAGACAAAGAGCTTTACCCATCTTGTTCTTCTCTTGTAAATGCAAGAAGTAAGAACGAGCGGCACCACCACCGATTTTCAGTTGTGCACCACGGCGTGCTTTACCAAAAGCTACAGCACCAAGGGCTACAGACCAGTCAGGGTGAGGGTTATCTAAGACGGTGATTGGTGCACCGTTCCAATTGCCAAGTAACTGAGTAATACGTTCGGTGACAAGCTCACTGTTGAACACACCACCGTTGAGTAGTACACCAACAGGAATTGCAGGTTTGGTATCGTCAAACTCAACAGAGTCTGACTTTTCCAATGCGGCTTTAGATACTTGCTGGTGGGTCGCTAGGAATTCGGCAACGTGCTTACTTACAGCAGGATCTGCTGCGTAGGGTAGACCGAACTCTACAACCGCGCTACGTCGTTTGTCGGGTACTTCCGTAAACTCTGAAAGCGGGAAGAAACCTTCTAGTGCAATCTGATGAACTTCTTGTTTGGTTAAACCAATACTCTTCGTTCCGCCAAGCAGTTTTGAACCGCTGCCCAGCATGGTGATCTTCACATCGTCTGGCGCATTAGCAGAAAGCAGGCTCTCTTTTGCGGCGCGAGTCTGCTGAATAAGCTTGGTTAGGCTCGAAGCATTCAATTTTTTGTTTTGATTGAAGCGCTGCTCTGCAAGGTGGGCAAGAGCTAAATCGAGGTTATCACCCCCGAGCATCAAGTGTTCGCCAACGCCGATACGGTCGAGTGCGAGCTCTTGATTGCCACCGTTATCCGATTTGAAGCTCGCTTCGATCAAACTTAAATCGGTAGTACCGCCACCAACATCACACACTAGAATCAGCGGGATCTGTTGAAGTTCGTCTGTAGCGGTTTGTTGGTGACGGGCATACCAGTCATAACAAACGGCTTGCGGCTCTTCGAGCAATAGAATCTTACCTAAACCAGCAAGTGCTGCCGCTTCGAGTGTCAGCTTACGTGCTGTCTCATCGAATGAAGCAGGAACGGTGACTACAACGTCTTGGTCTTCAAGCTTATTGCTTGGGTTACGGTAGTTCCATGCTTGACGGATGTGGTTAAGGTAGCTTGCGCTTGCGACAACAGGAGACACCTTATCGACGTCAGTTGCGCCTGCCCAAGGCAGAATGTCGGAGTTACGATCAACCGCTTGGTGAGATAACCAGCTCTTTGCACTGGATACTTGGCGGCCTTCGACTTTTGCGCCCAGTTCGCGAGCCCATTCACCAACGATGACATTTTGAATATCGCCTTCAACTAAGCTCGGTTCCCAAGGCATGGTGAGATCGGAAGGGGAGATCTGACCTTGTGCGGGATGATAACGAAATGATGGAAGTAGAGGCTTGCGAACCACTTCACCGGGGCCGATGAGTTGGTCAATATCGAAAAGAGAAACGGGAGCATGTTGTAGGTCGTCGTTGATTTCACAGTAAGCGACAACAGTATTGGTTGTGCCTAAGTCAATGCCGACTAAAAAACGAGGAGATGCCATACAAAACCTTATTCTGCCAAAGTGATGACCAGTTAATGGATAATTTTGGTCTTATTATTGTCTTTGGAATGCTTTTAATACAGGGCTAGGGAATCGCATTGATAAAGTAACGGCACCCGCTAAGGTGCCGTTGATTCATTATGCTTCTACGTTTGAGTCGTTATTCGAGTCTTCACGAACGTCGAACTCAACATGCCATTTCTGACCATTGTCAGTGGCTATCGCTTCTAGGTATAACGTGCCTAATTCAGTAACACGAGACGCCAAAGTCACCGGAACCACTTCACCTTCGCGACGACCTTCAGAAACAGGCAGTGTCACTTGGATTTCAGGAAGCTCATCAAGATCTTCTGGAGCCCAGTGATCAAGGTGCGTACCTGCTTGGTCTTCACGACGTGTTGTTGAACCGAAGAATTGGAAGTGTACTGGCTGACCAATCACTAGACCGAACTCTTGGCTAGGAACTTGAACGCTTGAGCCTTCTTCCATACCAAATGGTGCAACACACAGTGCTTCCATTGGAGGAGCCATACCTGGGATAGCTGGCATCGCGCTTTCAATTCCTACGTAGTAAGAAGAAGCGATACCACCGCGGATACGAACGCCTTGACCACGACGTACTGCGCCGTAGTAAGAAGCGCCACTTGCAACCGCTAGGTCTAAGTCTAAGCCTGAAAGCTGTTTAGCGAATTCAGCGTCTGCATTAATTAGCCATTCATTGATCGTGTCTGAAAGACGATCAGCAAGCAGGTTAGATTTTAGAACACCACCATTGAACAGTACCGCTGTTGGTTTGATGAAGTCTGCCGCTGGCGCTTCTGTACCGGGCATACCGGGCATGTTTGCAAACGGGTTGAAATCTTGTTGAGCGGCTTCGCTATTTCCAGAAAGCGCATTGGCTTGCTTAGAAAGGAATGCGGCAATATGACGAGTAATACCCGCATCTTGAGCGTAAGGGAGACCCATTTGAGTCAGTGCACCACGAGTTTTCTGTACCGGGTGATCCGTTACAGCGACTTGTGGGAAGAAGCCATCAACCAATGTTTGTTGTACTTCTTGCTGAGTCAGTTCTGTTTTCAGTGTTGCGCCAAGTAGCTTAGAGCCGCGGCTTGGAACAACGATGGGCACAGATTGAAGTTCAGCATCATTTAGCAATGCTTCTTTCGCATCACGACACGCATGAGTCATCGCTTGAACCTGCCAAGGAGCCAGTTCTTTACCTTCTTGAGCTAACTTCATTTTCAGACGGTAAGCTAACGCTAAGTCCATATTGTCGCCGCCAAGTAGGATATGCTCACCTACCGCGATGCGGTTCAGACTTAGGTTGCCTTCGTCTTGTGTTACTTCAACTAACGAAAGGTCGGTTGTACCACCACCGATATCGACAACTAGAACGATGTCACCAACGTTCACTTCATCGCGCCAAGTATCGTTGCTGTTATCAATCCAGCTGTAAAGAGCTGCTTGTGGCTCTTCAAGAAGCGTTAGGTGAGTAAAACCAACATTACGCGCAGCTTCAGCCGTTAGGTCTCGAGCCGCAGGATCAAACGAAGCTGGAACGGTGATCGTTACATCTTGGTCTGCCAGTTTGTGTTCTGGGTTAGCGTGGTTCCAAGCATCTTTAAGGTGCTCAAGGTACAACTCAGTTGTCTTAAGCGGAGATACCTTTTCAACTTCTTCAGGGCTGCCTGCTGGAAGGAACGCATCACGACGGTTAACACCACCGTGGCATAGCCAAGATTTTGCACTTGCGACCAAACGGATAGGGGTTTTCGAACCTAGGTTACGAGCAATCGCACCGACTAGCGCTTTAGGTTCAGAAGACCAAGGAAGAACGCGAGAGCCCGCATTCATTTCATGTTCGTGCGGCTGGTATAGGAACGAGCCAAGTTGGCTGCGAGTTTCTACGGTACCTGGAGCCGTCAATTGAGGGATTGGCATCACCTCAACGCGAGCGTCTTCATTTGTTGTGTCGATGAAAGACAAAACACAGTGTGTAGTACCTAAATCGATACCGACACTGAACTTAGGCGCTTGCTGTTGCTCTTGAGAAGATAGCTCTTGTGAATGCGTCTGTGCAAATGACTCGTGTGATGATGGCTGAGTTTGGTGTTCCATTATAGCTCCACCTCTGCCGGTGCAATCACAGATGCATCGTAGTTCTCAGCAAGCTTAGGCAGGTTCATGTCAGTTGCTTTCCAACCTTTGTGAACCAATGTGCCATTGAACGGTGCATTGCCCGTTACGTTGCCTGTTAGGCGAATTTCTTGAGGGTTGAAACCTTCAACAACCGTGATGCGCGTTTCTTCATCTTCAGTACGGATGTGAGAAAGCGTCACGTAATCGGCTAACACTTTTTTACCGCCAGTGTGAATTACACGTGCTGCTGCGCCAACTTCTTCGTCAGAGAATGAAGTTAGGTCTTCTTTTAGGAAGTCAATTAAACGAGCTTCTTGCTGCATGATAGACAGTAGCTGCATTGCAGAATCTGTTGGTGCTGTTGCCAGCTTAGATTCAACTTCTACGATTTTTTCGATTACACGTTCAACTTCAACAACTTTCTCTACTTCGACAATTTTCTCAACTGGCTTTTCAACTTCAACGATTTTTTCTACTGGCTTTTCTACGACTTTCTCAACCACTTGGGTTTTACGAGAAACGGCAATAAGCAGTAGTAAAACGCTTGATGCAGTTAGGCCTGCGTGAAGCATATCAAACGTTTGTGGGATTAGGTTCAAATCAACGATCATAGTGATTTCTCTTTAAAATTGATTTAACGGTATATTCGTCGGTTTAAAGGAATATACAGATTGGAAAGAAACTCGGTAGCACGAGACTGAAACGGTCGCTTTCAAGCTATAAATATGGGTGGATACTAGCATATTCAAGGCTTAAGAGGTGTATTTAATGTTTTCAAACAAGTGGCTTTTTAGTGTGTTAGCTTGAAATTTAGTCGAGATTTGTCTGGTTATTGGTCATGGGGGGCAGTAAAATTTACAAAATGCCCGTTTAATGTGACATTTAGGACTAAACATGAATGGAGCATTATTTCCGTCCGTTATATACTTTTCATTCAATAGAGCCTATTTGGAACCCGCATGCCCCAAACTACTGACCCACTAACAGGGTTGAAGAGACAAACTCTCCCGTTGGTCGTATTTTCGGTCAGTTTTTTGATTACTGTTTTGTGCTTTGTATTAGTCATGCTTAATCAAAAGCGTGCGCTGAATATGAATTTGGATAGTTTTGCTACTCACCAGACATTGAGCTTGGAAGCCTTTATAGATAATGATGTGGCATATATTGGGTCTGGTGCTAATTTTTTCTACGCAAATGACCCTGAAAATTGGGATAAGTTTGATCGCTTTGCTAAGCAAACCATAGATGATTCAAAGAGTTTAATTGCCTTGCAGTGGATGCAAAAAGTGCCCGCAGACGAGATAGCTGAGCACACTGCGAAAATGAAAGAAAAGTACCCATTCTTTAAGCTGTATACCATTCCTAAGAACCAAGCAAAAACCTATGGCTACATTTTGGATGGTCAGCCAGCTTTCGTTGCTAGCGATATTTTCCCCAACACAGAACCAAACAACAAAGTTCTTGGCTTTTACTCTTCTAGAGAGCGATTTGATCTCGTTCTAGATAATATCAAACAGACACGTAAGGCGAATATTTCAGACAAAGTTCGCTTGATACAAGATGGGCTAGATAAAGGCACAAAAAAGAGTGGCATGTTGGTGTATCACCCTGTCTTTGAGGGAGAGAGGGACAACTTACTCGGCGTTGTAATTGGTGTGGTTCGCACCACATACTATTTTGAGAACTTGCTGGCTTCGACGGTTGGGGATATGAATGTTTATGTCCGCGTTAGTGATGTCGGTTTTGAAGCCGAAGATGCACCTGTCTTGTTCGAAACGAAAGGTTATGAGGGTGTGACTGGACAACATATCACCAAGAAAATCACACTCACTAACCGTGAATGGGTTGTCGACTTCAAGATAGACTCATGCATTTCGTTTAATGGTTACCTGGTGTTGGCCGGGATTGCCCTCGTGGGCACGACTATTTCACTGTTGCTTTCTTATATCGTTAAACTGCAAGTCCAAGAAAAAGTACGCCTGTATAAAATGATTGATGAAAGAACGGAAGAACTCCGTTTTCTTGCCAATCATGACAGCCTCACAGAGATTTATAATCGACGAGCCTTTAATAAGGTGCTCGATAAAGCGATACAAGGTGACAAGCCGTTTAGCTTGATTGGATTTGATGTCGATAAATTTAAAGGGATTAATGATCAATTTGGCCACCCGGCTGGTGATGCCTTACTGGTTCATGTAATTCAGTTGATTTCAGGCAGTTTGAAAGAGGGCGATCATGTCTTCCGTATGGGAGGAGATGAGTTTGGTATCATTTCGAGCGTCATTGAACACGACGCACTGGCTCGTTATTTAGAATGCATTTTGGATACGGTGAGCGAGTATCACTGTGAGCATAAAGGTCAACTATTGAGTTGTACTCTAAGTATCGGTGCTACCATCCGCAGTAAAGAAGACATCGAAGAACTCCTTCAAAAAACCGATAGTATGCTTTACCTAAGTAAGTCAAATGGCCGAAATCGCGTTACAATTGCAGGCTAAATGAGCACTTGATGCAACTAGGGTCGAGTTCTGTATTGGGCTCATGTACAATTTGACAAAATTTTTGACGAGAGAATTAGGCGACGTATGAATCACAATCGAGTGGTATGTTTCGATTTGGAAATGTGCTGTTGGAGCGAAGACGGTGTGGGAACAACAGGCGAGATCATTGAAGTTGGTCTTGCTGAAATTGATCTAGCATCTGGCACTATCGTCAAGCGAGCACAATACTACGTTAAGCCAGAGAAAGACGAAGTCTCTCTGTTCTGCGCCGAGCTAACGGGCATAACACCTCGTAAAATCGAAAAGCAAGGTCGTCCATTAGAATCTGTCATCAAGTCGATGATTAGGAACTTCGGTGGACCAAAAAAAATCTATGCAGCGTGGGGACGTGACGACCTTATCTTACACAAAGAGTGTATTGAGAAAGGCATCGAACCTCCGTTCAGCGAGTTCTTGAATATCGCCACGCTTTATCGAGTTCAGAATCGATTGAAAGAAAAACGTATTGGTCACCGTGCAGCTCAAGAAGCGAAAAACATTGAGTGGGAAGGTCGTCAGCACTCTGGTTATGTTGACGCTTATAACTTGGCAAAGCTTGCGCTGACTATGTTGTAATCGTTTGTATTTCAGAGAGGCGCTTGGTTAAATACTGAAAGGTTAAACACTTAAAGTTAGCCTGAATCTTGTGAGTTATTAAAATGAAGAGCCACCTACTTATTAGGTGGTTTTTTTGTGCCTGTTATTTGAGGGTAATGACTATTCACGTTAAGGGCAATGACTATCCCAAGAAACCTAATTTCAACAAGTGGTTTATCAATAGTGAATGGCTACATCGCTTATTTTACGAGTGAATAATATTGGTTTGAAATTTAGCTTTTTAATTAATATTAAATCGCAGGTCTCGACCTTGATTGGGGAGGGCTAGGTGGTAGCGTTAGCTCACCCAAAACAAGGAGAATAGGATGAAGAACATTATTAAGTATGGATTGGCACTGGGGGCGCTAAGCGTAAGTGCGTTGGTTTCGGCACAACCCATTGTATTGATAAATACCTTTTCAGTCGAGCCGGCCCATGAGGCCGCTACATTAACGTATTGGGAAAATGCGCGAGACGTATTGATGAAGCAACCCGGATACCTATCGACCAAACTGCACCGCTCTTTAAGCTCGGACGCGACATACCGCTTTATCAATGTCGCTGAATGGGAGAGCAAGAAGCAATTCCATGATGCAATACAAGTGATGAGAAAAGAGCTACCACCTTTAAAAATCGAAGGGGTTTCTGCTGACCCTAACTTGTATGAAATCATTCGCGACTAATCAGGAAACCACATAATGAAAACAACTCTAGGAACCTTTTTAGCTATTTTTAGCTTTCTACTTTCAGCGACTCTTTTTTCAACCCATGCCCATGCTGCGGCATACGGTGTGTCAGTCGCTTGGAAAACCGACGATGCTCAAGCGGTATTTGAGGCGATGCCTCATCAGAAAAAAGCATTTGCTAACTTAATTGACGCGGGCTTGGTACACGATATGTTCGTATCGGAAAGCTTTATCGGAGACAAGAAATTTCCGATGATTAAGTTTGTGATTGAAGCGGACAGTGAACAGCACGTTCGAGAGTTGATTGGTAACCTACCATTCCAATTCAAAGAGCTTGTCGAGGTGACTGAAATGAGAGACATCGGTAATAAGTGGTTAAACACTGACGTCGCTTTCAAAAACTACGCAGTCGAACTCGCTTGGACAGAGCCTGAGAATCAATTCATTGTCGATGAGATTATCAGCCAAGATTTACAAATGGTTGTCGATTGGAGCGCTCAAGGCGTGATTACTTCTGCTTACTTAAAACATCAAGAAATAGCTCAAGAGAAGCCAAACCAAAAAGCGATGATCAGACCCATTTACTCAATGGCGATATTGGCTAAAAACGAAGAACAAGCTCGCGGAGTTGCCAGTCAGTTGAATGCAGTAAAGTTAGGCTTCGCTGAAGTTATGATTAGTGAACTTGGATTCAAACTGGAACTATAATTTCGCTAGAACAGAATTGTGACCTCGTTTTCAGATTGCGTAACGACGAGGTCTTAATATAGGACCATGACAAGTTTAGAGTTAAACTTGGCTATGTTCATAGGTGAGTGAGTTTTCGTGACTGGCTCACCTTGTTGTTATTTTATCTTGTTACTTGCTGAGCTTATATTTGGCTTAATTATTGACTAAACTTATTACTCTTCTTTTCCATGTATGGTTTGGTATTAGCTCGACCAAATAAACACCTTTTTGATGACCTTTTATTTATGAACGCCTCGCCGAAATGAACGCCAATAGCCCTGATAAGATCACCTTAGACGCTTCGGGTATCGAATTGAATAACAATACTCTCATTAATTCGAGCTCTAACAAGCAGGTCACCTTGTCTTCATCCGAAAGTTTGATCCTTGAACATTTGGTGATGAATAGCCCGAAAGCGATTGGCCGAGACTTCCTTCTTGAACATTGCTGGCCTGGGCGGGTGGTGACAGGAAGCTCGCTAAACGTAGCGATAAAGAACATTCGTACAGCGTTGAATGAACTGAACTGTGAGTGCAAAATTTTAACGGTTCAGAAGCAAGGGTACAGTTTTAGCAGGCCTCAACAGCTTGGTGGTTATCTATCAACACCCATTTCTGCTATTCAAACTCAAGTAGCTCAAGTTAATGTTCCTAATGAAACCGTTGAGCTAGAGGTTTTTAATACTGACAGTGATCGCAGTGATGACAGTAAAAGCGAGTCTGTATTACCCCAACAACGGGAACTTCATAAACAGCGAAGGGTTAAGAGTTTTCTCACTCGTCACCAATCTCGTATTGCCGGAATTGTAGTCAGCGCGCTTCTTCTCATGCTGTTTTATCAGTTTGCATTTTTTATAGATAAGAGTGCCTACCGAGGTATGGATGTTTATCACGACAGCTTGAATTTTGATGAAGCCGTCATAAAAGAGTTGGATGCCGTGTCAGAGCTCGGTGTTGATTCGCTCTATCTGCATCGCATTGGCGTTGGGTGTCAAAATATCCAAGCCGTCGCCTTGATAAATGGACATTGGAAAGAGATAAGCCATCAGTTTAAAACTGTCTCTTGCGAAGGCGACAATGACAATGAGCGAGGGCAATAAGTATGAATCGTAAATTTTGGATGCCTATCTTATTGACGCTTTTTGTGATTCTAAATGTAGGCTTGATCTCTGGGCTCGCAACCAAAAGTACTTATAAATTTTCCGCAGAATACCCGATGGTCGGGTGGGAGAGAATCTCTCTCCGATTGGAAAATGGTCGAGTCAAAATGCAGTACATTGGTTATGACATGGATGGCAATGTCGCTCAAACTAAGCAGATGTTTGGTGTATTCTTGCGCTGGGGGAATCACTACTACCTTTATCAATTGGACCAGGATCAAGCCCAAGATAAGCAGACATTCAATATCAAGCACTTATACATTCAACAAACACAAGGCAAGCGCAGTGTGTTGGTATCAAATCAGCGCGGCCTTTATGTCACTAAGAAGGGCACGCCGTTAGAGCTCAAAGGCATCATGCATGGCGATCGATTACGCTAATACAGAGGCTTAATGCTAGTAAAGAGCCTTTGGTTAGCTTTTACCGATGACGTTCAGCTTAGTTTTGATAAAGTCACTGTGGTCAACGTAGAGCAGTTCTGCGGTTTTACGGATCACTGAATCTTCAAGTGGGTCAATCTCTCCATCCGCATGCGCGACTTCCCACATAGCTTTGATTAATTCTATGCGAACCGGCTGCGAAAGCTCTCGCAGTTGAGAAGTGAAATCGTACAGAGAAACAGATTGTTCAACTTGAGGCTCAGCTTGTGTTAATAAAGCTTTTGATTCTTCTTCGGTTATGTTCAGTAAACGCTGAAGTAAGTGCAGTTTGGCTTGTTGCTCTGATTCGTTGATCGCGTGGTCTGCACCAGCGATTTCGCATAATAAGCTGGCGATGGCTAAGTTAGGTGAGGCAGTGGGCGTTTTGCCTAAATCAGAGCCGTCAACTAATTGTTTAAATAACGAGGTAAGTGAGTTAAACATAAGAGCGTTCCAGTTATGGTGAATATTATTACTATTGGGCCTACGAAGTGTGATCGCAAGCGTCTTTACTTAAAATTGACATTACGAAGAGGTCAGCAATAAGGAACACTTGTTTAGGGCGTGTTGACCTTTCGCGGTTAAACTTTGTTCGAGATAAAAGCGTTTTAATCGCGGCGAGGGGGAAGTAGCCTAGTCATT
>NZ_JBGONU010000013.1:0-34647 GCF_041439295.1 Vibrio sp. 1F253
GCTGATCAGATCGTAGGTTCTTGATTTAGTTCCATTGAATTACGCAACAAAGCCGACTTGAGTTATAACTTAGTTGGCGGTTATGAGTTCAATACACACGATGTAGTAAAGCTGGGATTAGAAGCGGAGTACCGAAAAATTGGCAAAGTTAACTTTGCTCAAATGATGGATATGGAAGGCCAAGCCTTCTTCGTGAATGTTAAACCCAAATTCATCGTTAAAGGCGACGTCTTGGATTTGTATGTCTCCCTGTTAGCAGGCGTTGGATCTATTGATACGGAAATCAAAGCCTTTGGGCTCTCAGCTTCTGAATCTGAGGCCGCTTACCAAATCGATGGAGAATTTGGCGCAATAATTACCGATAACATCGACGTTCATATCGGTTACCGCTCTGCACATATTGAAATAGAATCCATCGATGTTTCATCCAAAACAGCATACATTGGTGCAAGATACCATTTCTAAAGTTCCTTCAATGACTAGACCAATTTATAGCGGTCAACTAGCCTAGCATTGCAAATAGTCCGATCTCTTTGAGGTCGGATTTATCATTATTGGTTCACTTAACTTCCTTTACATTGCCTCCAAATATAGGCCTATTCCTCCACCAATATAAAGTTACGTTGCAACTTATTAAAAAAACCAACGCTATTGCAAGATAAATCACTCAAACAGGCTGCTATTTCGTGTTTAAATTTTGATCTATCAATCAGTTATATGATTAAACTTGGTGACTAAGCAAGCAAACACTATGCATTCACGCTTACATTATGAATTATAGTGTTAACATCAGACAATGTTGTAAACCAGGTGTTTGATATGTTGCCTAAACTTTATAAGTTCAGATCTCTTCACGATAGAAACATACAATCGATATCCGAGTGTTCGTTGTGGTTTGATTCCGCTAAGACCTTTAATAACCCTTTTGAATCTCATCACCTGTTCAACAAAGAACTTCAGAATGACTTCAAGGTTATGTGCTTCTCTCAATCGAATGACCATCCCATACTTTGGTCTCAGTATGGCGATAACTTTAAAGGTATGTGTATTGAGTATGATCTTAACTGTTATCACGGTGAGGCAGATCTCAATTGCTTTGAAGTTCAGTATACTGACAACCCAAGCATGCTTAGTTCTCCTTCGCTAGTTAAGTCAAAAGCATCGAAATTAGCCGTGAGCGTACTTGGAATCAAACATTCAAACTGGCGTTACGAAAAAGAATATCGCTGGGTACTGCCCAATGAAGAGATTATTGGCAACAAGCTGTATCTGAATAAAGAGTGTATAAGCTCTGTGATTCTCTCAGAACACGCTCCTGCCGATAGGAAACTAAAGGTACTGATGACTTGCCAACACCTCGGCATCCCCGTTAAACACGCTGTCGCTAAACAAGATTCGTGTACATTTGGCACCTTCGGTTAAATAGATATCAGTAAAATTAACGCCCTACGAGACATATTGCTTACATGAAGTGACAGTGCAACAAACTGGCATCTAACTCAGATCACCGTAATTCACTCGTATTCATTGACGTTTTAGTCAATCAAATTAATATTATTTAGTTATAGTGCATCATAATGGTCAGTTTGTGATATGAAGTCGGATGTACTTTTCTGGAAAACTATATTTGAACTTTTTCTTGGTTGGTAAGTGCTGTTTCGCCTGTCTACAAGCTTTACTATCGCCGGACGTTCTCACTCTCTTGATTTTTGTATAACCTTTGGAGTGCTTCATTTCAATCATCAGGTCACAATAACCATCGATTTCAACATTGCTCTTTTTTAGTCCTTTCATGACCGTGGCTTTGATTTTTTTGGCTACCGGATTAACCAATGCATCGTCGGGAAATACGACTGGGGATGAAAAAAACAACAAAAGGATTAGATATCTCATACTGTTCTCCTTTATTGGAACTGAGAACAGTATGACGATGGTTAAGACAACCGAAGAACTAACTTAGTATGAAGATTGACAAGATAAGACGTAATTCTTGACCATTACGCCTTCTTTGAGCCTTTAGATTTGAAGCCGTTATGCGGGAATACATTACGAATACGTTGTTGCACGTTCTTAGGTACATCCTTTGTGAACTTGAGATTATAACCAGACCGCTTTGCGTACACTTTTAATTCACCTTTAAAAGTGTTGTTGTGGCCAATCTCTTGAAGGTTGTGCTTAAAGCTGGGTGGAAGATGACCTTTAACTTGTTCGATCGCCCCATCGTTAAATTTGATTTTCAATACCGGCCTATCAACCGCGACTAACCAAAAAACCAACGCTGCACCGATTAAGATTACATACATCATAATGTCACCACTACTGTTGATGATTATTTATCGTCAGAAAGGAGCTTGCTTAAATCTTCTTTAAGATTGGTTACTGTCTTGCTGGCCTGTTCACTACGAGATGCTTCGCTCACCAAATACTCAATAGCATCTGATAGCGTACAACCTAGCTCGTTCGCACGCTGGGATAGCTTTTCCCATACACGATAATCAAGGTCGATTGATTTTTTCTTGGTGTGAACTTGTTCAGCATTAAAGTGACGCTTTCGCTTAGCTCGGATCGCTTGCTTAAGCTTGTTATCGAGCTCAGGAGACATGTTGTCAGATATCCACTCAAGAACACCTGTTGGTTGGTGTTCAAGCTTCAATAAGGCTTGTACAGCAACGTCAGCTTCACTTGAATCAATATGGCAGGTGATCGACTCGCCTTCTTTCCATTTTTTGACCAGATAGTTCCATTTCCAACCACATTCCAAGTTTTCAAGTTGCTGATATTTCATGTCTAATCTCGAGAGTTAATCCTAGTGACAGCGTAACCCAAAATAGGCTATTTAACAATTGTTGTCTTGAAAGAATAGACCAAGATCATACTTATATTAGCTTAGTGATTAGTAACTACAACATAGAGCTACAAGCGAGATCGGTTTTTCTATATACTCCCTACCTCATTATCATAATCAGAAACTTAAATGACTCTAGTAGATTGGCGACATGTTACGCCTCAGTACGACGAATATAGCGCTCAATTAGAGCAATTCCCTGACATCTCGCCTTTCCCATTTTCAGACATTCAACATAGATTCAACGATGCGTTAACCCGCTTTGTCCGCTTGTCCAACCTTTCGCGTGTTTTACTTGTCAACGCTCCGGACAATTCGATCTATCGTCAAATGATTGTTGAATCTTTAGTTACTGCTCTAGATGATCACACGTTACCAGTAATAAAAACTGAGTCTTTAAATGCTGTCTCTTTGTTTGACCAAGTTCAATCAAAAGACGGCCAAGTCGTTGCGACAAAGCCTGGCTTACTGGCTAGAGCGAACAATGGTTATCTGATTGTTTCAGCCAACTTGATTCTAGCAAACCCGGGAAGCTGGTTACTGCTTAAGTCTGCACTTCTTGGTGAGGCCGTAGAGCCCATCAGTAGCAACCCAGAACACTTAAACCAATCTCCATCTTTACCGCTTACCTACAATATTAAGTTGATTGTGGTTGGAGACCGAGCTCAACTCGGCGATCTTGATTATCTAGACAGTGATATTCAAACTGGTTTCTGCCTATTCAGTGAAATTGAACAAGACATAAAGCTAACAGAAGAGACGTTGACGCAATATCTTGGTTACCTTAAATGGCTCCAACAACGTTATGAACTGCCAAACATCACGCAACAGGCGGTGACAGGCATTCTAACTGCTGGAGCAAGAGGAACTGAAGACCAAAGCTATATACCGTTGTGCCCGATTTGGCACAATGCGTTATTGAACGAAGCTTTGATTGAAGCCGACCATGGTGAGATTGATGGTCACCATATTCAGCAAGCACAACAACACAAATACAACCGTGAATCGTACTTACCTGAACGTGCTCTTGATGATATTCGAGATGGCCAAGTTATTATCGAAACCGAGGGTGAACAAGTTGGACAAGTTAATGGTCTGACGGTTATCGATGTACCAGGACACCCAGTATCGTATGGTGAACCAGCCCGAATTTCATGTGTTATCCACTTTGGTGATGGTGATATTGCCGACGTTGAGCGCAAAGCGGAACTCGGTGGTAACCTTCACGCCAAAGGTATGATGATCATGCAAGCGTTTGTAAGCAGCGCGTTAAACCTTGAAGATCCGTTGCCCTATGCTGCTTCTGTTGTGTTTGAGCAATCATACTGCGAAGTTGATGGCGACAGTGCTTCTCTTGCTGAGCTTTGCTCTTTGGTCAGTGCTTTGTCGGAATACCCTATCAATCAACAAATAGCAGTAACCGGAGCTGTCGACCAATTCGGTCGTGTACAAGCAGTTGGTGGGCTAAACGAGAAAATCGAAGGCTTCTATCATGTGTGTAAACACAACGGGTTAACTGGCGAACAAGGTGTGATCCTTCCAAGATCTAACTTACGACATCTTGCTCTGAAGCCAGACCTAATTGAAAGCATCAAAAACAAAGAATTCCATATTTGGTCTGTCTCTAATGTAGATGAAGCTATTCCTCTTATTATGAACAAACCATTTAGAGACGATGAACAAGAAAGCGTTCTGAGCAAAATTGCGGAACGTATTGAAAACTTTGAAAGACATGAGCACCCTATTGGAATTGTTGGACGCATTAAAAACTGGTTTGTCTAGTACTGATCGGACTTGTTTAGCGTACACCTGTTCACTAATATGCACCTATCAAAAATTGGAGTAATTGATAATGCAAAACAAACGTGATTCTTACACTCGCGAAGATCTTCTAGCATCAAGCCAAGGCGAACTATGGCCTGAAGGTCCTCAACTACCAGCACCGAACATGTTGATGATGGATCGCATCACTAAAATGTCTGAGACTGAAGGTGATTTCGGTAAAGGTTTGATTCTTGCTGAACTGGATATTACTCCTGACCTATGGTTCTTCGACTGTCACTTCCCTGGTGACCCAGTAATGCCTGGTTGTCTAGGACTTGATGCAATGTGGCAGCTTGTTGGCTTCTACCTTGGTTGGGTTGGCGGCAAAGGCAAAGGCCGTGCTTTAGGTGTAGGCGAAGTGAAATTCACTGGTCAAATCCTACCTACTGCGAAAAAAGTGACTTACGAAATCCACATGAAGCGTGTTGTTAACCGTCGCCTAGTTATGGGCCTTGCAGATGGTCGCGTACTTGTTGATGGCAAAGAGATTTATGTTGCTAAAGATTTGAAAGTTGGCCTTTTCCAAGATACGTCAGCATTCTAATCTAATCATTTAATTAGAGTAACGCAGTTAGATTTTAATAAAGCAGCCATTGGCTGCTTTATTTTCACTCCAATACATTTAGTTATAGTGCACTAGAGTGTACTGATTAAACAAACTTTCTTATTCCGAAACTGTACTGTATTAGTCCACCAGCAACTGTGTATTCCACTACAAGTATCAGTATCAGCTTAAAGTGTTAGCTCTCTACGCCATTACATTTATTTTATCTAACTTATATGCCCACTCAGAAACTAACAAGGCTCCAACTGCTGTACCCAGCAATGGAGCCTTGATCTTTGAATATGTTCCGCCCTATCTACTTATAGAGACCTGATTGCTTATCACCTTTGGCGTCACGCCAACCACCTAACCAATAAGACCGAGAATCCATTTGGCTATATGGGCAAGCTTCTTGTGACCTACCGTTTATACCAGCTTTGTAGCCTTGAGATTGTGCTCGTTCTAGTCGATCACGCTTTTGTCTCTTCATAGTGCAGTCCTCATACGGGTGTTCTATTTACTAACATACAATGATTACAACTTTGCGGAGTTTTTGTGACTCCAACTTTAAGAATCGACCAGTTTTTCACTTTTCTCAAGGCGAAAAAAAAGCCCGAATTCAGAATTGTGAACTCGGGCTCAAGAGATGAAATTATTTAAATTTTCTACGGAACCCTAATAAGCCGAGTACAGTCAAAGCGAACCAACCTAAGCTACCGCCTTTACGATCGACCTTTGCTGTATCAGTACTACGAGCTTGGATATCGCTCTTACCTTTACCTTCGATAGGAATCAATTTAACCGCAACAACCTCTTCTACTGCATTAGACGCAGCACCAGCACAGTATGAGTTGTGAGACGTTGTATCGTAGGCTCGTTCATCGTTACCTCTACCGTCTCCATTTGTATCGATCATACATTTTATAGCTGTTGCAGAGATAACACCCGCATCGTTGATGCCTGAAGCATCAATGATTCGGAACTTGTTGTTCTCTCCAGAAACGTTGCCATCGTTAGTTAGATCATCTAGAAACCAAGCTTTGTTCTGAAACAGATCAATTCTTGATGGGTCAGTACCCGTTGCTTGATATGGATAAATAAAGCCACGGTGTCTACGCTCACTGCCATCAACTTCACGCGTTGTTTCTGCGTCAACTTGACCAACAATTTCATTGAAGTTGTTAACGGCTCTAGCTTCACCACTCGAACCAGCAAAGAAGATACCACCCGTTAGGTATGTCGCTGTTGGAGTCGCAACTGAAGCATCAGTAACAACGAACATCTTACTGCCTGCGCTACCATTTTCAGGCACTCTACCATTACGCTTAGAGTTACCAATAACAAACAAGTTTTTGTTGATATCGGTCGCTACAGAGTTACTGTATTTGTAATCATTAGACGAGTTAGAGTTGACCTTAGCCCCCTCAATTGATTTGGTCGTCCAAGTATTCGCGCTGTCAGCTAAGTCCAGAGATTTACTGATGAATACAGATGCATTCATATCTTGCAGATCACCACTACCATCAACAGTATTGTAGCCTACGCCATAAAACTTAGTATCCGATTCGGCAATTGAACGCATGCTACCTTGAGCATAGTAATCGCCTTGTCTAGCAGTTCCACCACGAGTCCAATCGATTTGCTTGGTATTCGTACCATCCCAAATAGCAGCTTTTGAACTAAATACAGGATCCGGCGTTGACGTCTCCGTAATGGTTTCACTAGTAGAAACACTACCTACATTGTAAACAATACCATTACTTGCTTTGATAGCTTTCCATGCACGAGTCTCAGAAGATCCTGCAGGCCCATTTGGTGACGTTGTAAAGATTGCGTTATTACGAATGCTACCTTCTGATTTGATACCTAAAGGCTTAACTTCTGATGCGTCGTTCACATAAAGGGAGTTGATCACTGTATTGCGAGTATCGAGTATTGCCCCGCCTTCTATAAATGCCTTTGCATTTACATAACTCAGGTTGTTTCTTTCCTTAAACCAAGTATCTTCCCAGCGAGTTTTCGCCCAGCTTTCACATGTGGAATATCTTAGTTCACGTTTACAATAGTTTTTGAAGTCATCGAACTCTTGTAAATATTGGAAGACAGCATCCATAGCGAAAGGAACTTCTTCACGGTAACTAATGGCTTCAAGCGAATTACGAGTTTCACCTGCTAGCTTAAAGCTATCACAAGCGACACCACCGATAGTACCAGCGGTAAAACAACTTTCAGTTCCGGTAACCGCCGCTGGTTGAATCGCGACACCAAACGTTTCAGAAGCTCCGACAATTGAGCTAGGAGTCGCGACTTCAACTACCTTGTACAGTGCAGCATTCGCGTTAGTTGCAGCCAAAACTAAGGCTGCAACTGTTGTTAATTTAAATTTATTACAAGTCATGATTACTTCTTAACTTTCCTGTTGTAGTGCCTCGAGCTCTTCCCAGCGCTCAAAAGCGACTTCAAGCTCCTGCTCTGCTGCAGATAGCTTATCTAATACTGGTTGTGTCTGCTCTACAGATTTTGAAAAGAAGCTAGGATCGTTGACTTCTTCCTGAAGAGTTTCAATTTGAGTTTCCAATTCTTCCAAACGCAAAGGTAGCGCTTCTAGTTCTCGTTGTAGCTTATACGATAACTTCTTAGCTTTAGCCTTAACTGGCGCAGTTTTGGGAGTTTCCTCAACTACTTTCTCTGGCTTTGATGGCTTTTCAACCTGTCGGTACTCTATAGCCTGCTTTCTTTGTTGCTGAGCATCGTGGTAACCACCAACAAATTCTTCAACAACGCCGTTGCCTTCAAAAATCCAACTTGTCATAACCGTGTTATCAACAAACTGTCGATCGTGGCTCACTAAAAGAAGCGTACCCTGATAGTTGGCAAGCAAATCTTCTAAAAGTTCCAAAGTTTCGATATCTAGATCGTTGGTTGGCTCATCGAGAATCAATAAGTTATTCGACTTAAGGAAAATACGAGCTAATAACAGGCGGTTTTTCTCACCACCAGACAGTGCCTTCACAGGAGTGCGAGCACGTTTAGGAGAGAACAAGAAATCTTGTAGGTAGCTCAGTGCATGGCGCTCACGGCCGCCTACTGTCACTTCTTGCTTACCATCCGCCAGATTGTCAATTACTGACTTCTCAGGGTCTAGAATTTCTCGATATTGGTCGAAGTAAGCCACTTCAAGTTTAGTACCACAATGCAGACGGCCAGAATCAGGCTTCAGCTGATCAAGAAGCAGTTTAAGCACGGTACTCTTACCACAGCCATTAGGGCCGATCAGAGCAATACGATCACCACGCATAATGTTGAAGCTGAAATCTTTAACAATCTCTTTGCCTTCAAAGCCAAAGTTAAGATTCTCTGCTTCGAATACAATCTTGCCTGAACGTTGACCATCATCGATCTGAATAACCGCTTTACCCTGCACTTCACGACGATTGATGCGCTCTTCACGCAACTTCTTAAGTGCACGTACACGGCCTTCGTTACGCGTTCGACGAGCTTTAATGCCCTGACGAATCCACACTTCTTCTTGAGCAAGCTTTTTATCGAATTCAGCGTTCTGCATCTCTTCGACACGTAACGCTTCTTCTTTCTCTAGCAAGTAGTTTTCGTAATCGCCAGGGAACGAGCTCAGCTTGCCGCGATCAAGATCAACAATGCGAGTTGCCATCGATTTGATGAAAGCACGGTCATGCGAGATAAAGATGATTGAACCACGGAAGTCTTTCAGGAAGCCTTCTAACCATTCGATTGTCGCAACATCTAGGTGGTTAGTCGGTTCGTCGAGCAGAAGCACGTCTGGGTCACATACAAGCGCACGAGCAAGCGCCGCTTTACGTTGCCAACCACCAGACAAATCGGTCAGTTTTGTTTCAGCAGTGAGTTTAAGCGCCGCCATTACGTTACTTACGCGATCTTCGAAACGCCATGCGTTGGCATGATCCAACTGCTCTTGTACACGAGTAAGACGATTTAAGTTCTTTTCGCTAGGGTCAGTACCAATGAGATCCAAAAGATCATGATAGATCTTCAGCTGTTCGCCGATTTCCGCTAGGCCACCAGCAACGTAATCATAAACGGTGCCTTCTTCATTACGCGGTGGATCTTGCTCAAGGCGAGACACAACCACATCTTGTGTGATTTGCATCTTGCCGTCGTCCATGATGATGTTCCCTGACAGGATTTTCATCAACGTAGACTTACCCGCGCCATTGCGCCCTACTAAACACACACGTTCGTTTTCTTGCAGTGCAAAGTCCGCACGATCTAATAACGGGTGATCGCCAAACGCTAATTGCCCGTTATGAATTGTAAGTAATGCCATTCTTTTTTAACCAATCATTAAGTTCTAACAAGCCAAATGGCCAGTTAAGCTCTGAGCTTTGAGAAAAGTCAGAGCTTTCAAATTTGAGCACCGGAATAGTGACCCCGTAACGGGAAAAGAGCTCATCATCAAATGCAATGTCGACAACGTTGACGTGATGGCTAATGTTTAACTGTTCCGTGAGTTTGAATGCCATCTCACATAGATGGCACCCTTCTGTACTGTAGAGAGTCAGCACGCTATATCCTTATACAATCTATTAATTACTTATGTGTAATCAACCAGCAGTTATGAATGTGCTTGTTACGAGAGAAGTCCAATGGAAGCGTTTTAGATGAGATGTTCTGAGCTTTGAGACCTAACTCTTCTAGGCCTTCTACATCCATTTTGAAGTGACGCTTGTTGTTAGAGAACACAATTGTGCCTTCTTCACGAAGAAGACGCTTAAGGTTTTCCATCAATTGAATGTGATCACGCTGAACATCAAAAGATTGATCCATACGCTTAGAGTTTGAGAACGTTGGGGGATCAATGAAGATCAGGTCGTAAGAACCCTGCTCTTTAACCAACCACTGTAAGCAGTCAGCTTGAACAAACTGATGTTGACGACCAACACGGCCGTTAAGCTCCATGTTTTGTTTTGCCCACTCAAGGTAGGTATTAGACATATCAACGGTTGTTGTAGAGCGTGCGCCACCCACAGCAGCATGAACAGATGCACTGCCTGTGTAAGCAAATAAGTTAAGGAAATCTTTACCTGCAGCCATTTCGCCGATACGACGACGAGTGATCTTATGATCTAAGAACAAGCCCGTATCTAAGTAGTCATGAAGATTAACAATCAGCTTAACGCCGTATTCGTTCACTTCTAGGTTAGAGGAGTCTTGAGCCATTTTTTGATATTGAGATCGGCCTTTCTGCTTCTGACGAACCTTAAGAACCACGTTGTTTGCTTCAACGCCAGTGACTTGAATAGAAGCACGGATGATATCGGTTAAGCGACGCTTAGCTTTGTCTTCCGGCACATCTTTAGGCGCTGCGTATTCTTGAATCACAAGGTGACCCGGATATACGTCAATCGCTACATTGTATTCTGGTAAGTCAGCATCGTAGATACGGTAGCAATCTAGTTGCTCTTTCTTCGCCCATTTACCGATTTTGCCGATGTTCTTTTTAAGACGGTTCGCGAAATCAGGAGCAATCAACAGTTCTTGCTCGCCAGTTGGACGCTCAGACATAGGACGGTCTGAAATTGAGTAGTTTTTCTGGTGACACGGTAACGCACCGTTATTCAGTTTGAACTGTTTGTCTGCACGCATACGCAAGCAGCTAAGTAATTCATCAGAACTTGAGAAGATAGACGCGTTGCAGCCGCCAAACTCAGCCTTCAGTTGAGCACCAAATGCTGTGTACAGTGCAATCAAGCCCGGCTCTGTACCTAAACGCTCACCATAAGGAGGGTTTGACACAATCACACCATCATTGAACTCTGCAGGGCGTTTAAGCTTTGCTGCGTCACCTACTTCGAATTCAATCAACTCTTCAACGCCAGCACGACGTGCATTGTCACGCGCCGTTTTGATCATGCGTTCGTCGTTGTCATAACCGAAGAACTTACATTCTACTTTCTTAACGCCACGACGGCCTTGAACGTTCGCTTCTGCTTTCACTTCAGCCCAAAGCTCTGGTTCGAAATCTTCTAATGATTCAAAACACCATTTCTGACGTTTCACACCAGGTGCCATGTTTGCAGCCATCATCGCCGCTTCAATCACTAACGTACCTGAACCACACATAGGGTCTAGGAAAGGTTTCGTTGCATCCCAACCACTACGAAGAAGAATCGCTGCAGCAAGAGTTTCACGCAGTGGTGCGCGACCTGATTCTGGACGGTAGCCACGTTGATGAAGGCCACTGCCTACCATATCCACACCAAGAATCGCTTTGTCACGATGCAGACGAACGTGAATACGAATATCTGGATTTTCTTTGCTAATAGATGGGCGCGGTAAAGACTTCTTCTCGAAGCAATCTACAACGGCATCTTTTACTTTCATCGCACCGTATTGGCTATTACGGATTTCGTTGTTCGTGCCATTGAAGTCAACAACGAAACGCTTAGTGCTATGGAATTGATTTACCCAGTTAACCGCAGTGGTCGATAGGTAAAGATCCATGTCATCCATACAAGTGAATTCTGAAAGGACACGTACAAATCGAGAAGCCAAACGGCTCCACAAACAACAACGATAAATTTGCTCATTGGTGGCTTTGAATTTAACACCTGCTTGAACAGGTTTTGCGTTTGTAATCCCTAGTTGGGTTAGTTCTTCAACTAATAAATTCTCAAGGCCATTTGAGGTAACCGCTAGATATTGATTCATAGTGTTCTTTTATTGATAAAAATGAGCTCGATTATACCTGAATTTGCTATTAGAGCATCACACTAAACTCGTCTTTTCATTGAATCTTTCTACTAACTGCTTAGCAAATGGTCAGTCATGAAGCGATCGCTTACCCGCACTCCCTTACAACACAACAACTCTCAATCTTACAGAAATAACACTCATCGATAGGCTTAAATCATTAAGTGCATTTATATTCACCCTTAAATTGGTATACACCAGACTGAAATTTAGATTGAAAATTAGCAACAAAAGACCCCAAACAGGGAATAAACAGAGGAAACCCGCTATCGATAATGAGAGAATCGGTCTAAATTGAGGTTAAAAAAGATACGTTTTTTACAAATTAAATAAGTGAACAACGTCATTCAAATGAATGAACTACGTCGTATTTATTGAGATAGGCTTTTTTAGGCACAAAAAAATCGGCTATTAAGCCGATTATGGGGAAGGTATTACTGGTTTATTCGTAGCGATGATTGGTCGAAATAATGCTCTAGTGATGCTCTAGATTAGAGGTTAGAGGTTAACCCACCATAGCAATATGCGTTTGATGAAGGATGGCATTTGCATCAGTCATTCTATCGTGCATGACTTTAATCGAGTCTCCAAAGCGTAAACCTTTTGAAGGCGTTAAGAGGAACTCTTCTAAGTCTACAAATGCGCATAGGCTCGCACACTCTCCTACTTCTAATACAATGAAGTAACCAAGGCTATGCTCGTTATTCATTTGTACAATATCCCCTTCTTGAGGATATTCATGGCCAACGCCTTGTGAGTCGAAGAACCAGCTTTTAGGCTGTACAGGCTTATGGAAACGCTTTGCAGCCACACAATAAAGTGCAAGCTCTGCTTGTCGTGGCTCAGACAGTTCTAAGCCAGAAATTTGTTCTTTGAAGGTTTGGTAGGAAGATGCATCATCAACAGTGAATTCATTATCTTTAAAAGCGCAGTCCACCAGCTTATTGCGGACCAGATTCGTTTTAAAAATCATATCCTCTCCGAGGTTTAGCATCAATGAACATTGCTGCTCATCGTAATACCAACTCCATGTATCGCTAGGTTTAAGCATCATTTCGTCTCACACTGTTGAACCATTCCATTAGGTAAAACGCAAAATTACCTTCAATTACAGTAATTTTACTGTGCGATAGGCAAAAAAAAAGAGGAAATGAATTCCTCTTTCTTATCGCTTTTCTCTACAACTCAGTGAGTTACAGTGTCTCTTTTAGTAAGACGATGCCGGATTGTAGTCTTTGGACTAAGATCGTTTTTACGAACTATAGATTTTTGACGATGTCGCCTACAAGGCCTGGGCCTTTGTAGATGAAACCAGAGTAAACTTGTACAAGCTTCGCGCCTGCCATCATTTTCTCTTTCGCAGCGACGTAAGAGTCAACGCCACCTACCCCGATGATCGGTAATTGGTCACCCAACTCTTCGTGAAGTTTACGAACCACTTCAGTACTGCGAGATTGAACTGGACGTCCACTTAGGCCACCCGCTTCATCGCAATGTTTCATGCCTTCAACGATTGAACGATCCAATGTTGTGTTTGTTGCGATCACACCATCGATCTTATTTTTGATCAATGATTCACAAATTTGGCTAATTTCGTCATCACTTAGATCCGGAGCAATCTTAAGAGCAAGAGGAACATATTTACCATGCTTCTCTTCTAGTTCAGATTGTTTCGTTTTAAGTTCAGACAATAGATCGTCTAGAGCTTCGCCGTATTGTAGAGAACGAAGTCCTGGAGTATTTGGTGAAGAGATGTTCACAGCAATGTAACCAGCGTATTGATATACCTTCTCCATACAGATCAAGTAATCTTCAGCGCCCTTTTCAATTGGTGTGTCTTTGTTCTTACCGATGTTGATACCTAAGATGCCGTCGTAGTTCGACTTCTTAACGTTCTCAATAAGGTTGTCGACGCCTAAGTTATTGAACCCCATGCGGTTGATGATACCTTCAGCTTCAACAAGACGGAACAGACGTGGTTTGTCATTACCGGCTTGTGGACGAGGAGTTACCGTTCCTACTTCAACGAAACCAAAACCCATTGCGCCAAATGCATCAATACATTCGCCGTTTTTATCTAGGCCAGCCGCTAGGCCAACTGGGTTTTTAAAAGTAAGACCCATGCATTCTACAGGTCGATTAGGTAATTGTTGGCGATACAAAAGATCAATAGGAGTGCCTGTGAAGCGTTTGAAATTTTGAATTGCAAGATCATGTGCCTTTTCGGCATCAAGTTGGAAAAAGCCAGTTCTGGCTAGACGGTAGAGCATTGTGCCTCCGATAGAAAAAAGCCCCGTGTAAACGGGGCGATATTATTTACTTATTTACTCAACTATTCAATCTATTACTGTCTGTAAGGGTAAGATAATCGAGTTTGCTAGCGAATGAGGTTCTTTATTAAGCAAACGTTATCGTTTCTGCAGTCAGTTTACTCATTTCTAGTCTCTACCATATTACAGCCACCCACTCTTTTAACAACAAGCAAGGTGTCCACGAAGTGGGTCCGTCAAAAATCGTTAGACCTATAGATGCCACTTTATAGAAACAAAAAAGGCAGACCTTATGGCCTGCCCTTGTGTCTTTCGTTTTATCTAATCACTAATCTGTCGACATGCAGTTTAGATTCAATAACATCAATTCACGCAATGCTACTGAGAACTTGGCAAACTCATGAACCGAACCCACTTTGAATTCATTGAGGATACTTTCCCAACGATGTAGAGAAACAGAGTTACTTTCCATCCAATCATCAAGCGCTTTAATCACATCGATGTCTGAAGCACAACCGCAGTTAAGCACTTGGCCAGTTAGCTGACGTTGCTGCCAATCCAGATCTTCTCTGAATGCTGCACGTGCCAGCGCTTGCCAGTTGTTATCTACAGCTTGACCATTGATTTGCTTCAAGAACCAGTGCAGAGACAAACGGTCGCCAAGGTTGAAGTAAAGCTTAGACGCTTGTTGTACTGTTTTACCCGTCTCACGAGCCACTGTGGATATATCCAGTGCTGAGTACAAGCTAGACAAACGCGCAACTGAATTAGCCAACTCAGCGTTTACGCCTTGGTCAATCCATAACTGTGCCATTGCGTTATGCTCTTCTACTTCAGAAGCCACTAGGTTTTCATCCAGTTTCTCTGTGATAGTAAGAACATCGCCTTGGTAAAGTTCAATCAATGCTTTCACTGACTGTTTTCCGGTACGGTTTCTTAGCAACCAACGAGCCAAACGACGAAGTGTACGACGAACATGGTAGATCAATTCATATTGAGCTTCAGAACTTGAAACATTGTCCAGTTCACGGATGCTCTTCAGAACTTTGCCAAGACCATAGATTTCACGTGTTGCCGCGTAAGCATTGGCAATATCAACAATATTTGCGCCCGTCTCTTCTTGCAGACGAGTAACGAAGTTACAACCCATCTCGTTAACCATTTGGTTAGCCAATGCCGTCGCAATGATTTCAGAACGTAGTGGATGATTATCCATGTGCTGAGAGTAGTTACGACGTAACGCTGTTGGGAAGTATTGCATAAGCTGTTGAGCATGGAATTCATCATTAGCGATATCATCACTAACAAGATCTTCTTTAAGCACCATTTTACCGTAAGCAACAAGTACAGAAAGCTCTGGTCTTGTTAGGCCTTGGCCCTGCTTTTCACGCTCAAGCAGTGTTTCGTCATCAGGGATGTATTCCAAACCACGATCCAAGTACCCTGCTTTTTCCATTGTATGAATAAAGCGGATTTGCTCTTTGACTAAGCCAACACCTTGATGCTCAGTAACCGAAATAGACTCAGCTTGGCAATATGCGTCGTCTAGTACGATTTCGCCCACTTCATCTTCCATTGATTCAAGCACTTGGTTACGTTGCTTAACGGTTAGATCACCATTAGACACCAAACCATTCAAGAATATCTTAATGTTTACTTCATTATCCGAACAGTCAACACCACCAACGTTATCAACGAAGTCAGTATTAACGCGGCCACCCGTCAGCGCGTATTCAATACGACCCAGTTGAGTCATACCCAAGTTACCGCCTTCACCAACAACTTTAGCTTTTAGGTCACGGCCATCGATACGCAGCACGTCATTTGCACGGTCACCTACATCTGTATGAGTCTCGTTTGAAGACTTAACGTAAGTACCGATACCACCATTCCAAAGAAGATCAACCTGCATAGACAAGATCGCTTTGATCAAATCATTCGGTGCCATTGATGCTTTCTTAGTACCTAGCATTTTCTGAATTTCAGGCGTCAGAGAGATAGACTTCGCTCGACGAGAGAAAATGCCACCACCTTGAGAAATCAGGTCTTTGTTGTAATCTTCCCAGCTTGAGCGAGGTAGATTAAACAAGCGCTCACGCTCTACCCAGCTTGATGCTGATTCTGGATTCGGGTCGATGAAAATATGCATGTGGTTAAACGCAGCTTGCATACGAATATGCTTAGACAACAGCATGCCGTTACCAAACACATCGCCCGCCATATCACCTACACCGATAGCGGTGAAGTCCGTTGTTTGGCAGTTGATGCCCATTTCACGGAAGTGACGTTTAACTGATTCCCAGCCACCTTTCGCCGTGATACCCATGGCTTTATGGTCATAACCGTTAGAGCCACCAGAGGCAAATGCATCGCCTAACCAGAAATTGTATTCAGCAGATACTGAGTTTGCTAGATCTGAGAACGTTGCGGTACCTTTATCGGCGGCAACAACCAAATACGGATCATCTTCATCGTGACGAACAACGCTCTTAGGTGGAATAACCTCACCTTCAATGATGTTGTCTGATACGTCTAGTAGTGCACGGATGAAGCGTTTGTAACAACGTTGACCTTCAGCGAAGATCTCGTCTCGGCCAGACATAGTGTGCTGACGCTTACAAACGAAACCACCTTTTGCACCAACCGGTACAATTACTGTGTTCTTAACTTGTTGTGCTTTAACTAGGCCTAGAATCTCAGTACGGAAATCCTCTTGACGATCTGACCAACGTAAACCACCACGAGCGACTTTACCGCCACGTAGATGCACACCTTCAATGTCTGGTGCGTAAACGAAGATCTCAAACGCAGGAAC
This sequence comes from Vibrio sp. 1F253, assembly GCF_041439295.1. Taxonomy (NCBI): domain Bacteria; kingdom Pseudomonadati; phylum Pseudomonadota; class Gammaproteobacteria; order Vibrionales; family Vibrionaceae; genus Vibrio; species Vibrio sp. 1F253. The sequence continues at coordinate 17,049 of NZ_JBGONU010000013.1, forward strand.
CGGTGCTGGGATATCTGGGATCTCGCTTGGTCTCATTTTCAGAGCCAACCAAGGTTTAGACTGTTTGTTGTCGTCTAACTGGTAGTAGTTAGTACGAAGCGTTGCTGTGATCATTTCCATGTAACGACGAATGATACGATCATCATCCAAGCTTTCTACGTGATCCAACTGTTCAGTGATCTTCTTAATAAGATCTTGTTGGCCTTTCGCGCTGCCCTTCAATTTAGGATCAAAACGCTTGCCGAATAAGCTCACTAACCCTTTTGCTAGATCTGGGTAATGAGACAATGTGTCTTCAATGTATTGTTGACTGAATGGGAAACCCACTTGGCGCATGTAACGCGCATACGCACGTAAGATTGAGATTTCACTGCCAGAAAGAGCAGCACCCAATACCAAGCGGTTAAAACCATCGCTGTCTAATTCACCTTCCCAAATCGCAGCAAAGGCTTGTTGGAATAGATCGCGCGCTTCACGAAGATCAATCGTCTTGTCACTCTTATGCAGCATCGAGAAATCAAGGATCCAATAAGTCACCCCATTGGTCTTGCGTACTTCATAAGGTGATTCACCAATAACGCGCAGGCCAAAGTTTTCAAGCATTGGCATAACATCAGACAGGTGAATCGGCTCATCACTGTGGTAGAACAGCTTCAAACGAACAGCTTTAGAGTCTGCAGCCTCTTCTTGAGGGCGGTAGAAAAGCATACCTAGTTTGTTGTCTTCACTTAGTGCTTCTAAACGCTCGATATCTGCAACCGCAGAACCAGGCATCATGTCTTCTTTGTACGAACGTGGGAATGCACGCATGTACTCTTTCGATAACGGAAGACCTTTGCTCTCACCGAAGTTAGCAACGATTGATTCAGACAGGCGGTCATCCCACGTAGACGATACTTCCATTAAATTTTGCTCAATTGTTTTCACGTCCACATCCATGTTGTTGTTATCAACACGAACAATATAGTGCGTTCTTGCCAGTGGGCTTTCAGAGAAGTATGTCGTGAATTCGACCTCTTCTTCGCAACCGAAATACTGCTTCAAGATGCGTTGGGTTTGACGACGAAGTTCGGTGTTGTAACGATCTTTAGTAACGTAAACCATGCAGCTAAAGAAACGGCCAAACGGGTCTTTGCGAACAAACAAACGCAGAAGATCGCGATCTTGCATTTGAACTACGCCAGTACCGACTTCTAGCAATTCTTCTTCACGAGCTTGAAGCAGTTCATCTCGCGGGTAGTTTTCTAGAATGTTGTGCAGAGCTTTATAAGAGTATGAACCTTCACGGTAACCACTCGCGTCTAAGATACGCTCTACTTTCTCGCGAACAAGAGGAATCGTTTCAACGGTTTGGTTATAAACGGCAGAGGTGTAAAGACCAGTAAAGCGGTGTTCACCAATGACCTTACCGTTCTTATCGAACTTCTTAATACCAATGTAATCATTGTAAGCTGGGCGGTGAATGCGTGAAGCCGTGTTGCCCTTGGTTACGATAAGTACATAAGGCTTTTTGGCTTCAAGACGTGCCGAATCCGAAAACTCAGACAGCTTAACGTTACGCACACGATCTGAATTCGCAAACAAACCAAGGCCTTGCTCCTTGGTCGGTTGTAGTTCTGTGTCGCCATTTACAGAAACAAGGTCATATTCCTTGTAACCCATAAACGTAAAGTTGTGCTCGCCTAACCAACGAAGAAACGCCAACGTCTCATCAAAACGTTGACCGTCTACAGGAATGCTTTCTTTTTGCTTTTCAACTTGATTGGTTACTTCCTCAAGTTTTTCAACCATCTTCAGCCAATCGTTCACGACTAAACCAGTATCGGTAAAGATATCCAGTAGTTCCGTTTTGAGCGCTGTCATTTCAGATTTGCTGCTAAGACGGTCTACTTCGATATGGAAAAGCGATTGGAATGCACCTTCGTTATTGCTCACGCCGACAACACTGCCCTTATCAGAGCGAGAGATTTGAGTTGGATTATGAAGCAGAAGGTGAGAAGAAAGGTCTAGGCGAGTCAGCGCCATTTTTACAGAGTCTACAAGGAATGGGCTATCTGGTACGACTATCTCTACGATAGTGTGAGTAGATTGCCAACCTTGACGACTTACTGTCGGGTTAAAAACACGAACAGAGATTTGGTCAGCTTTCTTTTCATTGATGTGATGCCATAAGCTAACTACAGCACCGTATAAATCGGATTCGTTTCTCTGAGTTAGATCGTCGTGAGAAACATTACTAAACAAGTGTTGAGCAAGTTGAGTTACGAGAGGTCGATGAGCAAGGTCAAGTTTGTCTTGAATCAGTTTGTAAACTTTTTCAAGTAAAACTGGAACCACAGTTTCACGTGCGGTCATAGTCACACTCCACAATTAGAATTTTATTTTATTATTAGGGGGCTTACTTAAGCTAGCGTTTGAATCAAGCCTTCAAGGCCAGTTCTACTAACGAGTTAAGCAAAGGTAATGCATTCATTTATTGTAAAAGCATTATTGATAAATAGTTAATTGTTTTAGAGGTGGTAAGAGGTGAAATGTTTGATTATGTGATTAAGATTCCCTTTAACTCACTAGGCACGCCAAGCTTTACAGAGCTTCCAACTTAATAAACTTATTTTTTTGGTCAGTTGTTAACCTAAACTGTCCTCTAACCCCTATTTGTGTAAGAAATGGTCTGAAGCGAGTTGCAGGTAGCTGTAAGCGTAGCCCTGTTGTTGTTATCACTTGAACTTTACTTGCGGCACCCGAGTAGCTAGCCAAAAACTGCTGATATGAGATGTTAAGTTGGAAAATATAGCGATTCATACGATACCTGTATAAATATACAGTGCCGGTGTTTTTGGCACTTAACGATGTCTGAAAGTGAAACTGAGCTTGAAACTGCTCTAGCTTATCGAAAATTCGATAAACCAGAAACAAAAAATCAGTGGCAGATATTCTCTACCACTGATGACTTTTCGTTACTAGTAAACTGTTTATTAGCAAAACCTCTTATGATAAATCAGTTACCTGAATGAGCGCGAACTTAAGCCTCTAGTGCTTTTGCCACTTTCTCGAATAAGTCTTTTGCAAGGTTGTCCATGTTCTTCAGCGTCTCAAGTTCTTTTTTGATTAGAGCTTGGCGTTCATCATCGTACTTACGGAACTTAAGTAGCGGGTCAATCAAACGTGAAGCCACTTGCGGGTTGCTGCTGTTCAGTTCACGTAGGATCTCGCCCGCAAACGCATAACCTTGTCCTGACTTGGCGTGGAATTGAACCGGGTTCATGTTTAAGAACGAACCTACCAAGTTACGAGTACGGTTCGGGTTCTTCAAGCTGAACGCTTGGTGCGACATCGACGCTTTAATCACTTCAAGTGCATTAGAACTTGGGTTTGAACCTTGCAATGCAAACCACTTATCCATGACAAGACCATCGTGTTTCCACTTGTCGCTGTAATCCGCCATCAAGGTTTCACGACATGGTAGTTGCGCACTGTTCGCCGCGCCCATTGCAGCCATTGTATCTGTCATGTTGTTTGCTTGTTGGTACATAGCAACAACCAAGTCATTACCCTTTTCAGTATGCGCTAAGTAACTTAGACAAACTTTACGTAGAGTACGCTTACCAATCGAATCGTGATCGATCGTGTATTCTGTTAATGCATGGCTGTGATATACCGCCGCTAACTCGTCTTCAAGTTCTGCAGCTAGTGTTACTTTCATTGAGTTAAGAACAGATGCGACCGCATCAATATCAACGCGCTCATACCAACCCGACACTTCGTTATGACTTGGAAGAGAAAGCATTTCTGCAATAAACGCAGGTTCTAGTGAATCACTAAGCAGCACCCCGCGGAATGCATCAACAACAGAAGCAGAAAGTTCAAACGCTTGGCTCTTCTGAACCTTCTCAACATTACTGCGGATATATTTAGCGAGTAGCATTTGACCCGCATCCCAACGAGAAAATTCATTGCGAGCATTAACCATCAAGAAGATAAGTTCTTCATCTGAATAGTCGTACTCCAGTTTCACTGGCGCAGAAAATTCACGCAGTAGCGATGGGCTCGGTTGCTCTGAAACGTTTTCAAACACGAACGTTTGTACCGCTTCTTTCACATCAAGTACGTTGTGAACTGGCTTTCCGTTACATTGTAACCCAACGACATCGCCAGCAGCGGTGTATAACTCGATATCAAAAGGAATATGCAGAGCTTGCTTTTCCGTTTGCTCATGAGTTGGAGCCGTTACTTGGCGAGTTGTTAACGTGTACTCTTTTTTGTCTGCGTCGTAGTGACTTTCAACAGACAGCGTCGGCGTGCCAGATTGGCTGTACCATAAACGGAACTGAGACAGGTCAACGCCCGACGCATCTTCCATTGCAGTAACGAAATCTTCGCAAGTTGCAGCGGTACCATCGTGACGTTCAAAGTAAAGCTTCATGCCTTTTTGGAAGCCGTCTTCACCCAACAATGTGTGGATCATTCGGATCACTTCGCTGCCCTTTTCGTATACCGTCAATGTGTAGAAGTTGTTCATTTCTATCACTTTTTCAGGGCGAATTGGGTGGGACATTGGACTTGCATCTTCAGCGAATTGTGGCCCGCGAATAATACGAACATTGTTGATTCGGTTTACTGCGCGAGAACCAAGATCAGATGAGAACTCTTGGTCACGGAATACGGTTAAGCCTTCTTTCAAGCTTAACTGGAACCAATCACGACAAGTAACTCGGTTACCCGTCCAGTTGTGGAAATATTCATGGCCAATTACCGCTTCAATACCTAGGTAATCTGTATCCGTTGCAGTTTGGTCGTTTGCTAAAACAAACTTAGAGTTGAATACGTTTAGACCTTTATTTTCCATCGCACCCATGTTGAAGAAATCAACGGCTACGATCATGTAGATATCTAGGTCGTATTCAAGATTGAAACGCTCTTCGTCCCACTTCATTGAGTTAATTAAAGAAACCATCGCGTGGTTCGCACGGTCCAAATTGCCTTTGTCGACAAAGATTTCTAGATCAACTTTACGGCCTGATTGAGTGGTGTAAGCGTCACGAAGTACATCAAAGTCACCCGCAACTAAAGCAAACAAGTACGCTGGTTTTGGATGTGGGTCTTGCCATTTCACCCAGTGACGACCGTTTTCAGCTTCACCTTCATCTACACGGTTACCATTACTTAGTAAGAATGGATTTTCTGCTTTGTCTGCGATTACCGTTGTGGTGAATTTTGCCAATACATCAGGGCGGTCCATGTAGTAAGTAATACGACGGAAACCTTCAGCTTCACACTGAGTACAGAATGCGCCACCCGACTTATACAAACCTTCAAGTGCACTATTCCCTTCAGGATTTACTTCCGTCACGATCGTGAGTGTGAAATCTTTCGGTAGTCCGCTCAGTGTCAGTTGAGTTTCAGATTGCTCGAATTGCGTCCACTCTTGACCCTCAACTAAAACAGAAACCAACGTCAAACCTTCACCATCAAGTACTAAGGTCGAACTATCTTTCTCTTGCTTAACACTAGACACCGCCGTAATGATGGACGCTGAATCGTACAAATCGAAAGTAAGATCGATTTGAGAAATAGTGTGAGATGGTGATTGATAATCTTTACGATACTTGGCTTGAGGTGTATGTGCCATGACGGGTTCCTTTTGATCGTTATACGTAATTGTATTTTAACTGTATATATCTAAAGGTTGAGGGCCAAGAACACAAGGGGAATATTGAAAAAAGGAGGCATTGTAGTAAAACGCCTCCATGTTTTGCTATTTTATCAACCAAATAAGAAAGGAACGGCTAATAAATGAACTGTGAGCCATATTATCAACAAACATGACTTTGCGCATCCAACCCGTCATTATCGAATACGATTGAGTACTGCAAACATGTCGCCTTCTTCACCTTGAAGCGTCAAGACGTCGCTGTTTAATGTGTAACGAGTGCCGTGCTCGCCATTTTCATACAGAAGCACCAATTGATCGCCTTCTGTGTAATACACCCCACGACGAACAACCTCACTCCCCACTTCATCGGACACTCTGAACATAAATACAAAGTCAGGTTGAAGCACTAAATCCATTTTTTGAATGTTACTCGCGCGCAGGTCGCTACCTGAAAGCTCAGCACTCGACCAAATACCTGCCAGTGCATTCGGTAAGGCTTTGGTAAACATGACACCGTTGAGGTTCAACATATTATGGTTACTGCTATAGGCGTAAACTTGAGGTTCAGAGGTGTTTAAACCCAAAATAATGGTATCTTCATTGGCATTATACAAGCCTTCCCAATGGTCGACACTGTAGTCTTTCTTTTGAATATCAATGGAGAATGAATAATTTGAATCAAGGGTTAGCTTTATCGCTCTAAAATTTTCAGTACCTTGTTCAGGATCTGGGTTCATCAAATACCAATCACCAAGCAGTAAAGGAAGGTCAAAATGAGATAGATTGCTGTCACTTTTTGATTGCTGATCGCTTGAAGCGACCTCACTCCCAAAAGCAACAAAACTTAAACAAGATAAAAATAGTAGAATCCATTTCATACGCGCCCCCTCGTTTTCTTTAAGCTTAGGCACGTAATGAATAGAAAGCGAAAAAATTTGATCCAAGTCACTAAATTTTAAGTGCAAAGTAACTTAAATGTCATTATTCGACACAAAACAGAGCTAAATAACCCTGAACATTGAGTGTTCTTTGCGACAGTCTCAACGGTTACAATCAGGTATTCCTGTCAAATCATAGACACAAAAAAAGCGAGCCTAAGCTCGCTTTCTTAAAAAACGCTGCCTTTAACAAGGCACGTTAGCGTCTATTTCTTTATCATATCCAGCATGATAGCGACTGACTCATCAAGATAAGCATCTGGGGCTTCGTAGTCTTTAGGGATATCATCCAACGTTTTAAATGCCTCTAACTTAGCGGCTTTTTGACGTTGATTGATACGCTCTAGACGAAGCACATCCCCATCATCACTCTCTTGTTGACGTACTTTTTCGTTCAAAGAAAGGTCATTATCATCTTTATCAGCCTTATATTTTTCAATATCTTGCGCGATAAAGCCAAACTCCATGTCTGTCGCAATACGAGCTTGGTGTTGAGCGGTTAAAGCAGCAACTTGCTCATCGTTACGCTGTAACACTGAATAGTTAGCTTTATCTATGCTATCCCAAGGCAGAGCATTATCTTCAACACTTTCACCAGTATCTGCTGGATCAATTGCCGTTGGGTAAGCAATATCAGGCACTACACCTTTGTTTTGCGTACTTCCGCCATTGATTCGGTAGAATTTCTGGATGGTGTATTGAACGTAGCCTAACTCTTTATCGAACAAATCATAAATATGATTCAAAGAGCGGTGTTGTTGCACCGTTCCTTTACCGAAAGAGTTTTCACCAAGGATAATTGCACGACCATAATCTTGCATCGCTGCTGCAAAGATTTCAGATGCTGAAGCACTGTAGCGATTCACCAATACCGTTAATGGACCTTGATAACTAATTTCGCCATCAGTATCACTGTTCACTTTTACACGACCGTAGCTATCACGAACTTGAACAACGGGCCCCTCTTTGATAAACAAACCAGAGAGTTCGGTTGCTTCCGTTAGTGCACCACCACCGTTGTTTCGCAGATCAACAATGATACCTTCGACACCTTGCTCTTTAAGTTCGGTGATCAGTTTATCAGTATCTTTAGAAAGGCCAACATAGAAGCTTGGTACTTCGAGTACGCCAATCTTCTTGCCATCTTTCTCGATAACTTCTGATTTAACAGCGCGGTCTTCTAAGCGAATCTTATCGCGTACAATTGTGACAACGTGACTTTTTGCATCTTTACCATCTGGCAAGATCTGTAGCTTAACTTTAGTCCCTTTAGGTCCTTTAATTAATTGCACTACATCGTCTAAACGCCAGCCGATAACATCAACAATATCTTCGCCATCTTGACCAACACCAACAATACGATCACCATCGCTCAATTGTTTGCTATTGGACGCAGGGCCTCCAGCAACGAGAGATCGGATAACGGTGTAGTCGTCTGTCATTTGAAGTACAGCACCAATGCCTTCTAGAGATAGATTCATCTCAGACTGGAATTGCTCTGCATTTCTTGGAGAAAGGTAACTGGTATGAGGGTCAACTTCTCGCGCGAATGCGTTCATGTAGATCTGGAAAGCATCTTCGTTGTGCGATTGCGTAATACGCTTCATCGCATTGTTGTAACGCTTTTCCAAAACTTCTTGAATCTCTGGCCACTCTTTACCTGTAAGTTTTAGATTCAACGCATCATATTTAACGCGTTTTCTCCAAAGCTCATTTACTTCAGCGATATCTTTTGGCCATTCCGCTTCGCTACGATTGAGCTCAATACTTTCATCAGTATCAAACTTAATCTCAGTATCTAGTAAAGACAGCGCATATTGGAAACGTTCAAAACGCTTCTGCATGGACAAATTATAGACATCGAAGGCTATTTGGTTATTACCGGCTTTCAGTTGATCATCAATTTGTTTAGATGAAGTAGCGAAAGAATCAATATCAGCTTGAGTGAAGATATTACGGTTATAATCCAACATCTCTAAATAACGATTAAAGATAGCTTGGGAGAAATCATCGTTGAGATTGAAGTGTTTATAGTGAGAACGAGTAAATCGAGAAGTAACACGTTTACTAGCAGTTTCGTGTTGAACCTCAGGAGCGAGTAGAGGTAAATCGTCCTGATTTAATTTGGCTTCAAGAGCCTGAGCTGAAGCTGCTAGCAAAAAGCCAGCAGCAATCAGTGTCAATTTTGAACGGCATTTCATGCGTAGGAGTATCTCCTTTAAGCGCGCAAGTGCTCCGCTTTAACAACCATTTGTAGGCCGTTTGCTAACTGAACACGCACATCTTCCTTATTGATTTCAACAATGGTCGCAGCCATGTTTCCTGTACCCATGTTCACATTTACTTCTTTACCAGTGATAAATTCATCGGCGTTCAAAGCGCGTGTTTCTACAGGCTTTTCTACTTTCGGTGCTTTAGGCGCTTGACGACGAGGCTGTTGAGCTTTCTTCGCTTTAGCTTTAGCTTTGCCTTCGTCACGAGCTTTCTGTGCTTGTTCTTTACGACGAGCCTGAACTTTCGCTTTGCTTTCTGCAAGTGTCGCTTTAGCGTGCTCAACGTGCTCTTCTTCTAGTGTGCCACATACGTTGCCGTCTAGGTCAACACGTTCTGCGCCAGCTTTTACGCCGTGCAGGTAACGCCATGATGATGTGTACTGTCTTAACGCTGCACGAAGCTGAGTCTTACTTACTTTTTCGTCTTCATTTAGACGTTCAGCAAGATCTTGAAAAATACCAATTTTAAGTGGTTTCGCTTCACCTTCTAGAGTAAAGCATTTAGGGAAACATTCAGCAACATATGCGATAACTTCTTTGCTGTTTTTTAACTTTTCAGTGTTTTCCATGTGGGTTCCTGGTTTTTGCGGTTTTCCGCGAGCATTAAGAAAATATTTTTACGTATTATAGAGAGATGCTTGGGAAAAACCACAGTAAGAGAATAATTTATGCCTTGTTCGCGTGCGAATTAAGCAGCTTTTCCACTTCTGCCATGAAAAATGTTAATCCGTCCTCGTCAATTTGAGAAAAACGACCAACATTTGGGCTATCGATATCAAGAACGCCCGCTATTTTCCCGTCAATCGAAAATGGTATAACGATTTCTGAGTTACTTGCAGCGTCACAAGCGATGTGTCCTTCGAATTCATGAACATCATAAATGCGCTGAACTGTATTCGTCGCGACCGCAGTTCCACACACACCACGCCCTACCGGAATTCGAACACAAGCCGGTTGACCTTGAAATGGGCCAAGCACAAGTTCGTCTTTTTCCTTAGCTTGGTCCTGCTTCATTAAATAGAAACCAGCCCAATTTAATTCATCCAACTCCATGAATAATAATGAGCTGATATTAGCTAGATTAGCAGTTAGATCGGGTTCTGATTCAATTAATGCAACGGCTTGTTTGGTTAAGCGTTGGTAATGTTCTATTTTCATATTAACTTCCAATTAAATTGAGACTTCCATTATCAAGAGAACGCAGTAAAATGCGGCCATCAAACTAAATAGGACTTATTCTCATTACAATGACCAATTCAGAAGACACTATTAGCCGTTCTTGGTTAATAACTCAAGTAAAAAAACACAAGTCCAAATTACTGTTTGCTAACATTATTGCCATATTTGCAACTCTCATTAGTGTCCCTATCCCGTTACTCATGCCATTAATGGTTGATGAAGTATTACTTGATAAGCCGGCTTCTGGCTTAGAGATGATGAACCATCTACTTCCAACATCGTTGCAGACACCAACTGGCTATATTGCACTGACTTTGCTGTTAGTCATAATCATGCGGACTGTTAGCCAAGCGTTGAACATTCTACAAGGGCGTCAATTCACGCTTGTCTCAAAAACAATTACCTATCAAATGCGCAGCAAAATGATAGATAAGCTTGGCCGCATTAGTATTAGACAATACGAGACCAAAGGCAGCGGCGGTATTAATGCTCACCTGATAACAGACATAGAAACGATAGATAAGTTCATTGGCTCGACCCTTTCTAAATTTATCATCAGCTTCCTGACCGTGTTCGGTACCGCTATCGTGTTGCTATGGTTAGAGTGGCGCTTAGGACTGTTCATTTTACTGGTCAATCCTGTTGTAATTTATTTCTCCCGTAAACTAGGTAGCAGAGTCAAACACCTTAAGAAGTATGAGAACCAATCTTTCGAGCGCTTTCAAAACCGTTTAGTGGAAACCTTAGACGGTATTTACCAACTGCGTGCGGCAAATAAGGAACGTATCTTTCTCGATGAACTTAAGGTTCAAGCAAACCAAGTGAGAGTCGATGCAGACAAATACGCTTGGCAATCAGAAGCTGCTGGCCGTGTTTCGTTTCTGCTGTTCTTATTAGGTTTCGAGCTTTTCCGTGCCGTCGCGATGCTAATGGTGTTATTCAGTGACTTAACGATTGGTCAGATTTTCGCGGTATTTGGTTACTTGTGGTTCATGTTAGGCCCGGTACAAGAGTTGTTAGGGATTCAATTCTCTTGGTATAGCGCAAAAGCAGCACTTCAGCGCATCAACGACCTTCTTCAGTTAGAAGAAGAGAAGCGCCCTATCAGTAAAGTGAACCCATTTAATGAAGATCAAGAAGTGACAGTCGACATTGAAGACGTTACATTCTCTTACACATTAGAAAACACTGTTTTAAATAGGCTGTCGCTGCACATTCCAGCAGGTAAGAAAGTCGCTTTGGTGGGTGCGAGTGGTGGTGGTAAATCTACGTTAATCCAGTTACTGATTGGTGTTTATCAAGCGGATTCTGGATGCATTCGTTATAACGGCGAAACCACCGACGACATCAGCTTCGATGTAATACGCAGTCAAATTGCCGTTGTTTTACAACAACCTATACTTTTTAACGATACATTAAGGCATAATCTGACGCTTGGTGCTGAATACGATGAAATGTCGTTGTGGCGTGCACTTGAAGTCTCTCAAATGCAAGATGTCATCAAGCAACTGAGTAATGGCTTAGATACACAAATTGGTAGGAATGGCGTTCGACTGTCTGGCGGGCAACGACAACGCTTAGCGATAGCCCGAATGGTGCTGAGCAATCCTAAGTTTGTTATTCTAGATGAAGCGACATCAGCACTCGATACAGCAACAGAGTCAGCACTGCATAAAGCGCTGAGCGAGTTTTTGAAAGATCGCACAACTTTGATAGTGGCTCATCGATTATCAGCGGTGAAACAGGCCGATCTAATCTATGTTTTAGAAGATGGGCAAGTTACACAGACAGGAACACATGGTGAATTGGTTGAACAACAAGGATTATATCAAACACTCTATGGCAGTGTGCAATCGCACGCCTGATGTTTATTGTTCTATAGATTTAAATCAGTGTTGTTCTAGGCATTTAAATCAGGTTAAAAGTCTGATTAGTGTTTCAACTTGGGAGGTCGCGTGACCTCCCCATCCGTAACCAACTCTTTATCAACTAAGCAGCAGTTATCGACTCAGCACCAGTGCGATAGTAGCTCTGTACGTCTTTGTCAGGGCTGCGAACTTCCCGTTGATAAAATGGAAATCCCTTTGGGGAAATCCGCTTACTGCCCAAGATGCGGTACTCAGCTTTATAGAGGCGGCACCCCTAGCCTGTCTGGAAACCTTGCAATCGCTATTACCTGCTTATTGCTGTTTATCCCCTCACACTTTTTTGAATTCATCAGTATTCGCCTGATTGGTGTCATGATACCTGCGACGTTACCATCTGGCGTATTTACTTTAATGGGTGAAGGCTTCCCTCTACTTGGTTTGTTGATCTTATTCTGCAGTTCGATCGCCCCGTTACTTGTTTGTACCTCGGTACTCATCACCCATTTATCATTGCGCTTTAAGATTTTCACACCATTTCGTTATGCATTAGCTATCATTCAAACACTTAAGCACTGGATGATGTTGGATGTATTTCTGGTGAGCGTGGCAATCTCATGCTTCAAATTACAAGATTACTCAGATATTTTCGTCGGCCTTGGTTTAGTTGGTCTGATTCTACTGCAGCTTTTCAGTGTGTTACTGGTAAGCCGAATCAGTGTGCGTCGCTACTGGGAAGCTTGGGCTAAAGAGTCTGACTACTCTTTTGCTGAAAGTAAGAACGTACACTGTCACAACTGTCACCTGTCTCAGCCTGACGGGCACACTTGCGTGCGTTGTCACCATGACTTATATCATCGCAAACCCTACTCTGTACAAAAGACATGGGCTCTACTTTTTGCCGCCTCAGTGGCTATCGTGCCGGCCAACGTCATTCCAATTTCTATCGTGATAACAAACGGGCAAAGACTAGAAGACACCATCATCTCCGGTGTCGCTTCGCTAATTAATAGCGACATGTATGGCATCGCAGCAATCATTTTTATTGCCAGTATCGTCGTGCCTGTCGCGAAAATACTTGGTCTAACGTATATCTTAATTTGTATCAAAATGAAGCGTGCGGTTTACCATAGACAACGTATGACCATCTATTTCATTGTGAAATGGGTGGGAAAGTGGTCGGTAATGGATCTGTTCGTTATTTCGATCATGATGACCTTGGTCGACCGTGGACAAATTTTAAACTTTACACCAGGTTATGGTGCAGTCGCTTTTGGCGTCGTGGTTGTTCTCACGATGCTGGCGGCGGAAAGCTTAGATCCTAGGCTAATTTGGGATAACTACACCTCTAAAGTTGAGTCAGTGAATGAACAACGATAACCAATCACAAACGTCATATTCACCAGAAGTCAGGAAAAACAAAGGTATTTCCCCTTTGTGGATCCTGCCGATACTAACCGTCGCATTAGCGGGTTGGTTGGTCATGAAATCGATACACGATGCAGGACAACGTGTGCAGATATATTTCTCAGATGCCGCAGGTTTAGTCGCAGGTCGAACGACAATTCGCTACCAAGGCTTAGAGGTAGGTATGGTGCGCGACATTACCTTGTCCAAAGATTTATCGAGCATCTATGTCGATGCTGACATCTACCCAGAAGCGAAAAAGCTACTCTCAAAAGGCACGCGTTTCTGGCTCGTAAAACCAACAGCAAGTTTATCTGGTATCTCAGGGTTAGATGCGCTTGTTTCAGGTAACTATATTGCTATCCATCCTAGCGAAACCAAGCAAGAACCAGAAACCGTTTTCCAGGCCTTAGAATCATCCCCTTCTGACTTATTGGCTTCGGAAGGCCTGAATATTTCATTGACGACCAAAGACCTGGGGGGGGTGTCTGTTGGCTCTCAAATCGTTTATCGTAAAATTCCAATTGGTGAGGTTTACAACTACCAGCTAAACGACAATGCAAAATCCGTGACGATTCAAGCGGCGATTAAAGATGAATACAGCCACATCATTACCGACCAAAGCCGTTTTTGGAATGTCAGTGGCTTAGGTGCCAGTATCGGATTTTCTGGTGTCGACGTACGCTTAGAAAGCCTCAGTGCTCTGCTTGGCGGTTCAATTGCTGTCGACTCTCCTGGAGAGGGTCAACCCGTAGAGATGAACACCAAATTCAAACTTTACCCAGATTTGAAAACAGCCGGTCGTGGTATCTCGATCAAGATAGCCGTACCCGACGACAACAAGATCAGTGCAACGGGCGCTCCGATCATGTATCGCGGCATCGAAATCGGTCAAATCACTGACCTATCTTTAAGCGAAGGGCGTGAAAACGTCGTGGCATCGGCTGCAATCCAACCGGCATTCAGTGACTTTTTAAATAGCGGCAGTCAATTCGTTTTAGAGGAAGCTGAACTATCACTTACTGGAATGAAAAACATTGCCAACTTAGTCACGGGCAACTTTCTAACCTTGGTTCCAGGCGAAGGTGAAAAAGCGCGTCGATTTACTGCGATTCGCAAAAATGAGTTCAGTCAGGAACAAGAAAAATCCGTTGCGATTCGCTTAACGTCGAACAATTCATTCGGGTTAGATGTCGGTACACAGCTACTCTACAAAGGCATTGCTGTTGGATCTATCATCCAAGTAGGTTTAGTCGATGGTGTGGGTACTGGCTCTGATAAGCACGAAGTGTTTATGGATGCGCTTGTCGATAACGAATATGCTCACCTAATCAAAAGCCATAACCGTTTCTTTGTGACAGGCAGTGCGACTGCAGAGCTAACCGAATCTGGCTTAAGTGTGACGGTTCCACCGGCAAAACAACTTCTTACTGGCTCAATTAGCTTTGTTAGCGAAGGTCAGTCAAAAGCACGAACTGACTATCAGCTTTTCCAAAGCAAATCGTTAGCAGAAATCGCCAAGTTTAATCAGTCTGGTTCAAAGACGCTTTCGTTGTTTGCGAGCGAGCTACCTTCAATTTCTAAAGGAAGCCCACTACTCTACCGCAACCTACAAGTGGGTAGCATTTCTGATTTTGAGCTTGTCGATGGTGGCGTGAGAATCAAAGTCACGATCGAAAATCGTTACACACACTTACTCAATGAACATACTGTTTTCTGGAACCGCTCAGGCGTTGAGATTGATGCGTCGCTATCGGGTATCAGTATTAAAGCAGCCCCCGTTAAAACGCTTATTCAAGGCGGTATTGCTTTTGACTCTCTTCCGGGAATAGACAACAAACTCGGTGATGTGTGGAAACTTTATAAAGATTCGAAATCTGCGCGAAAATTTGGTCGTGCGATTACGATTACCTCTTCAGGCGATCAAGAAGTCAGCAAAGGCATGGCGATCAAATATCAAGGCGTCACCGTCGGTGAGGTTACCTTGGTGATTCCTAACTTCAATAAAGGCGGTATTGAAATTACTGCGCGTATTTTACCTGAGTACGTAGACAAGATTGCCGTTGCGAAGAGTCACTTCTGGTTAGCAGAACCTGAAATCGGCCTCAATGGCATCAAAAACGTCTCTGCACTGCTCTCTAAGCACATCAACGTAGACCCGGGCAATGGTGACATAAATACGAAATTTAAGCTGAGCAAAGGGCCAGTTCAGCCTGAAGGCAAGATATTCCAGCTACAAAGCGAAACGCGAGGCTCGGTATCAGAAGGCACACCGATCCTATTTCGAGAACTAGAAATCGGTAGTGTTATCGATGTTCAACTAGGCGAGTTTGCTGATCGAATCATCTCTACGATTCAAATCGAACCTGACTACGCGTATCTGATCCGCGCAAACACCGTGTTTTGGAACGTGTCGGGCGTCGATGTCTCTATCGGTCTCTCTGGTGCAAACATCAAAGCTGGAACGGTAGACAGCTTGTTAAGAGGTGGTATTACATTCTCAACGCCACCGACCAATGAGCTTCAGCCAGTGGCAAACGAAGATCAGTCTTTCTATCTCTATCCTAAAGCCGAAGATGAGTGGAAATCATGGAGAACCGCAATTCCTCGCCCATAGAGTGAACCCTCAGAAGCTCCATGCAAATTAATACCGCTTAACAAAGAATAATTCATCATCAAAAATGCAGCCATTCGGCTGCATTTTTGTTGTTTGCTATAAATATGGTTTAGGACGGCCTCATTTTGCTTTAAACTCCCCCGCATTAATGCAATAAATCGAGACACTCTTTTGCACGCTAACGTATATATTCCTGAAGAATTCCTAACGCACATCGAATCAATCATGCCTAGTCATCTAGATATGGCTTCTTTTGTCGCGTCATGCCAAAAACCACTTCGTAAAAGTATTCGAGTCAACACATTGAAAATCAGTGTTGAGGACTTCTTAGTACGAGCAAAAGAGAAAGGCTGGGAACTGGAACCTGTACCTTGGTGCGAAACGGGGTTTTGGATTACAGCTGATGAAAGTGAAGCGCCACTAGGTAATACGGCAGAACACATGTCTGGCCTTTTCTATATCCAAGAAGCCAGTTCTATGATGCCACCGTCGGCACTTTTCCAAGGTGAGGCAGACTACCAAGCCGTATTAGACACTGCTGCTGCACCCGGTTCTAAAACAACGCAAATCGCGGCGCTAATGAATAATCGCGGCGTATTGGTTGCCAATGAATACGCAGCAAGCCGCGTGAAAGTTCTTCATGCCAACATCGAACGTTGTGGCGTTCGTAATGCCGCACTCAGTAACTTTGACGGTCGAGTTTTCGGTGGGTGGTTACCAGAACAGTTTGATGCTGTGCTGCTAGACGCGCCCTGCTCTGGTGAAGGTACGATTCGCAAAGACGCTGATGCGATGAAGAACTGGACGTATCAATCTGTAGTCGATATTGCTGACACTCAAAAAGATCTGATCGAAAGTGCTTTTCATGCTCTCAAACCTAACGGCGTGCTGGTTTACTCAACCTGTACGTTAAGCACGGAAGAGAACCAACAAGTGTGTCACCATCTAAAAGAGACCTTTGGTGATGCGGTAGTGTTCGAATCTCTTGAATCACTATTCGACAATGCTAAAGCAACCACGACAGAAGAAGGCTTTCTACACATTTTTCCACAAGTGTATGATTCAGAAGGTTTCTTCGTTGCACGCATCCGTAAACTAGCGTCTGTGACACCACCAGAAGTGAAAAAACGTCTGGGCAAATTCCCATTTGAAAAAGCGTCAAAGAAAGCTCAACAAGAAGTCGCTGAACATCTGCTGGGCGCACTCGATATCGAACTACCAAGTGATACTCAAGTTTGGATTCGTGACAAAGACGTTTGGCTATTCCCGGAAGCGCTAGAACCTATGATCGGTGAGTTCCGTTTCTCTCGCATGGGCATCAAGATCGCTGAAACCCATAAAAAAGGTTACCGCTGGCAGCACCAAGTCGCGACAACGCTCGCAACAGGCAATGAAGCCAACATTGTAGACCTTAGCATTGAAGATGCTCGTGAATGGTTCATGGGACGCGATGTTCGCCCTGAAGGCTTGTCAGGCAAAGGTGAAGTACTAGTGAAGTACAATGGTGCAATCATCGGCCTTGGTAAGTGGGTTGGCAACCGAGTGAAGAACGGTTTACCACGCGAACTCGTGCGCGATAAGAACCTATTCTAAATAGCTTTCGGGCTTAACGGCTTAACGGCTTAACGGCTTAACGGCTTAACGGCTTAACGGCTTAACGGCTTAAG
>NZ_JBGONU010000013.1:34746-55108 GCF_041439295.1 Vibrio sp. 1F253
GGCTTAACGGCTTAACGGCTTAACGGCTTAACGGCTTAACGGCTTAACGGCTTAAAGAATCGCACAAACAAAAAGCCCAAACAATGTTAATTGTTTGGGCTTTTTCTATTCTACCGGTCATGTAACTCTGTGTGCGAGCGCTTGTAAATCAACGACTAATTATACAAACATCAATTCAAGTCACTATTTCAAATAAGAAAAATCGCACTTTAGGAAATCTAAACTAGACTTCAACCTAATAGTCAAAAGATTGATACGATTAGCGTAGGCTCTTCGGAGCCCTTTCCCCTAAGCCCAAACAGGAAGGTTTGGGCTTTTTTTTGACCGAAAGGATCGCTTATTTAACTAAGCTGATACCTTCTTTGTCGATAGTGATCTTGCCAGATTTGTACAAACCACCAATTGTCTTCTTGAACGTACCTTTACTGGTTCTGAATGCAGAGAAAATAGCTTCAGGAGAAGACTTATCATTCAAAGGCAGGTAACCGCCCTTCTTCTCAAGAAGATCCAGAACCTTAGTGCTTAGGTCATCCATCTTAGCGACACCAATTTTCTGAAGAGACAAATCAATCTTACCGTCTTCTTCACGAACATTTTTAATGTAGCCTTTTAGTGTCTTACCAATGAACAGCTTACCGATGATGTCTGATGGGAAAATCATACCCCAGTGTTCACCGTTCACGATCGCTTTGTAACCAAGTTGGCTGCGCTCAGCGATAATGAGATCAACTTGTTCATTTTGCTTATAAGTCGCAGGCGTGTTGTCTAACCATTTGTTGAACTTCGTTGTACCAACGATACGGCTCGATGCTTTATCGATATACACATATACTAAGATTGACTGGCCTTCGTTTAAACGGCCGCGCTGCTCGCTGAAAGGAACAAGAAGGTCCTTACCTTTTACGCCCCAGCTCATGAATGCACCAGTGCTGTTAACACCTTCAACCGTCATCAAGCCAAACTGCCCTACTTGAGCGATTGGTTTTTCAGTTGTGGCAGCGATCTGGTTGTCAGAATCAATGTATAAGAAAACATCTAGCTTTTGACCAATTTCAACACCTTCAGGAGTAAATCGTTTCGGCAGCAACACGGTTCCATAGTCGCTAGCGTCAAGGAATACACCGAAGTCTGCTTGTTTTACTACTTCTAGGTTGTTTATTTGACCAATATTAATCATCAAGATTGTCTCTACTTTAAATTTGGCGGTGATTATACGTGATCTCTGATATGCTTTCGCTAGTTTCATTCATATTTTTATATTCTAGGAGACATCGTTGATCACCGTTGATAAACAAGATGCGATAACACTTAAAATTAACCATGCGATGGCGAAGACCAAAAAGCTCGATATGGACGTTTATCTATTCATTCCCGGTGAACTCGGACTGACTCCTGAAGTACTTTCTGAAAGTGCCTTCTTCTACAGTTCAATTACTCAAAAGCGCGCTTACTACAGTGATAAGACACTATTACCATTGGTACACAGCCGCTTGGCAAAACGCGGACGCTTATCGACGACACAGTATCGTGTGAGTTTGAGTTTGTTCGCCTATCAATACGTGATTGCTTTAGATAAAGCCGTGAGCAGCTTGAATAAGACAGATAGTGACGACGTAACGGCTGATGACGTCGATGAAGTCATCGAACTGGCTTTGGATATCCTCAAGAAGCTTCGTCGTAGTATTCCTTATGAAGAAAACCTAAAGCGCTATTATGCCAATATTGATAATTACCTTTCTTGGTACACGGAGCAAAAGTTCTTATCTTTGGTATCACATATGCCACGTGGCAGTGAATACTCGACGATAAAAGAGCGACTCTTGACGCTTTGTGAAAAAGAGACCGCCCATCGAAAACTTAATCGCTATAACTCAGCGAAGGTACGAGAAGACGTAACACGTTTGAGCAACAAGATGCGACTGTTACGACGCTTGATCGAACACCCTATCGTCCTCAAAGAAAAGACGACATCAATGGGTAAGAACGTGAAGAGAGCTGTTAAAGGCATCGCCACAGGCTTGGTCATGGTGGTAGTTACCACAACCGTTATATTAGCTCGCGACTTTCTAGGAGAGATTACTGCATCTTTCATCGTATCGATGTCATTCATTTACGCTTTGCGTGAAATCTTCAAAGATGATTTAAGAGACATACTGTGGCGTTGGCTGCGTAAAGGCAAACCCAAGTGGAAGCGTCGCTACTTTGATCCAACAACCAATAAATCTGTCGGCCATAAGCTTGAATGGTTGGACTACGCGAATTTTTCTAAGTTAGCAGACCGTATTCAATCAATACGCAAGAAGCGTGTTGTTCAACGTGAAGAGCAAATTTTGCACTATCGTTCGCATACAGAAATGTCGACATCGACATTCATGAGTGGTTACGAAGAGACTCGTGAAACGGTATCGATCAGCCTCAGAGCACTGACACGCTTAATGGACAAGGGTTCGAATAACGTATATCGCATGAATGAAGGGCAAGTAAGCCGAGAATCAGTAGAAAAACGCCACCTGCTCAACCTGATCATCAAAGAGAACAATCACGATGATGAGCCTACTTATTACCGCTGGAAAATAGTCATGAACCGTTCAAAAATCGTTGATATCGAGCAAATCACTCAAGAATCATAACATTGTTAGGGCGTGCGGTACGGTATGTGGGTATTCAATTCACATACCGCACTTCCACTTGTTCAACGACTTCTGTCGAACTATGATCTTCAGATTCAGCCCAACCTTATACTTCGGAGCTATTATCTAGCTGGGACTTTCTTAATCGAAAGTGTTAGCGTGAATTCCGCCATTGGTTCGTCGCCATGCAAAGACGGGCAGGTCGCTATGATGGTCACTGGTTGATTCACACGCTCGCCAGTAGACATGGTTTCTGCCAACATAGTGTTGATCAGCTCACCATCGTTACAAGTGAAGTGTACGTCACCTTCTGGACGCTTCAAGAAATTACCTGTCACCTCTTTAAATGCCAAAGAAATCTTTTCGCCCTGCTGCTGAGATTTACTCATAGCAAGGAAACCACCTGCTACGTCAGCTCCCACAGCTAACACACCAAAATACATGCTATTGAGGTGGTTCTTAGTTCGCCTTTTGAGAGGAATTTTCACTTCAACATGTTGATTATCCAGCGCGAGCAGTTTTGGTCGACATAGCCAGATCAGAGGTACTTTGAAAAAGCCAAACATGCTCAAGTAGAAATTTGCTTTTTGTAGAGGGGTCAGCATTCGGATTACCTAGTCAAATAAGTCATCAGACCAGTTAATCGATTAGCGATGTACATGTCAAAAAAATGTTACAAAAAAGAGATATCATCGCATAATGATATCTCCATTTTTCTCTAAGCTTTAGTGACTTAGATAAACTCAAACAGCAAGTTGATTTATCTAAACAATAAGCTGGTTTATGCAGTGATGACTGTTTCTACACCTTCGAGATCCGCAATGAACCCTTGTAAGCGCGGGTAGTCCACCAAGCCTTGAGTCACAAGCAGGACGGGCTTCTTTGCGTTCAGCGTTGCTTTAACAATCATACTCAATAAGGTAATAACCGCCTCGTTTTGAGGATCAAAAGCGTGTTGCTGAGCTTCATTGTGCTTGTCTACACCTAAAGTGAAAGACGCTAAGCTATCAACGTTCACCACAACACCATCGAAGTAATGAAGTAACCTTTCGCTTAGTAGCACAGCAGACGGCACATCGCACGAGAACAGAACTTTCAAGCCATTAAGCCCGCGTGGTAAGCCTTGCTCTGCAAGCAAATCAATAATCTTAGCGGCATCGCTTAATGCTCGTACATACGGTACAACCACTTCAACGTTAATACCCTGCTCTCGCAGCACTTTAATAACCTGACACTCTAAAGCGAAAGCCTTGCTGTACTCGGCTGTCGCATAACGCGCAACCCCACGAACACCTAGTGCCGGGTTTATCTCTTCGGCTTCACAGCTACCACCAAGTAGCGAACGGAAGCCATAGCTATCAGCACTACTTAACGCAATACGAACAGTGGCGTGGTTTGGCTGAACGGCTGCTTGAATGGCAATAACCAAGGTCGAAACAAAATGCTCATCGACTGTTTTATCGCCAAGGATCGCATCTAAAGAGGTTTTTTCGATATCAGTCAGTGTTTCTAAATGACTTTCAATACTTGGATGATAGAAGACACGATCCATGACCAATTCAGATAATGAAACGTATAAATGGTTGGAATTATTATTATCGTTGTAAGAAGGCAGCACATCACCTAAGACAAGTTCTGGGTGCAAAGTGCTTTGATTTTCTTGAGTCATTGCTGCTCCAGCATTTTTATGTTGTGTTCAAACGAAAATACCGATAGCTGCCTGTTAATACAAGTGAAAATCCCCCATTTGACGTTGGCCTGCTGATAAAAATGAGAATATTAGCAATAACAGAGATAACTTTGACTTAAGAGAGTTTATTCCTCTGTTCAATTCCGTTATCTTAACCACTTCGCAATAGAATAAAAAAGCTATCACATGCCATTAAAAACTGATGAGTTGAGAACCCAAGCTCTGGGTCCTATGCCAACTCCTGCCGAACTAGGCAATGCACACCCTATTACTGACGACGTTGCTGAGCGCATTAAGAATTCTCGCCGCCAAATCGAAGATATCCTAACGGGTCGTGATAATCGCCTATTAGTTATCGTTGGTCCTTGCTCTGTTCACGATACAGATGCGGCACTTGATTACGCTGAACGTCTAAGCCAGATTCAAGATCAATACAAAGATGAACTATTCGTTGTCATGAGAACCTACTTCGAGAAGCCTCGTACGGTTGTAGGTTGGAAAGGTTTAATTACCGATCCGAATCTCGATGGTTCATACGCACTTGAAACAGGCTTGAATAAAGCACGTAAGCTATTGCTAGATATCAACAAGCTTGGCCTAGCTACCGCGACTGAATTCCTTGATATGATCACCGGCCAGTACATTGCAGACCTTATCACTTGGGGCGCAATTGGTGCTCGCACGACTGAATCTCAGATTCACCGTGAAATGGCTTCTGCACTGTCTTGCCCAGTTGGCTTCAAAAATGCAACTAACGGCAACATCAAAATTGCCATTGATGCGATTCGCGCTGCGCATGCTTCACACTACTTCTACTCGCCAGATAAGAACGGCCGCATGACGGTTTACCGTACTTCTGGTAACCCATACGGTCACGTAATTCTACGTGGTGGCGATAAAGGCCCTAACTTCGATGCTGAATCTGTGGATAACGCATGTAAGCAGTTGGCTGAATTCGATCTTCCTCAACGTTTAGTTGTAGACTTTAGCCACGCTAACTGTCAAAAACAGCACCGTAAGCAGCTAGAAGTAGCGCAAGACATTTGTGAACAAATCAAATCTAACAAGAATCAAATTGCAGGCATCATGGCGGAAAGCTTCATTGTTGAAGGTAACCAACCAATGACAGATATCAACAACCTAGAATACGGCAAGTCTATTACTGACCCATGCCTAAGCTGGGAAGATACTGCGACAATGCTCGATATGCTTGCAACAGCAATTAAAGATAGAAACTTAGCTTAAGGAAACAACACAATGCCATCATTTGACATTATCTCTGAAGTAGAAGCAGTAGAACTGCGTAACGCGGTAGACAACGCAAACCGTGAACTATCGACTCGTTTCGATTTTCGTGGCGTTGAAGCTAGCTTTGATTACAAAGATGAATCAGTAAAATTGACTGCTCAAGACGATTTTCAACTGAAGCAAATGCGCGATATCCTTCGTAGCAACCTAACAAAACGTAATGTTGATCCTAACGCGATGGAAGCGAAAGCAGCAGACCAAACAGGTCGCACTTGGCACCAAACGGTTATCTTTAAGCAAGGTATCGAAACGGATGTTGCTAAGAAGATCGTTAAGCTAATCAAAGACAACAAAGTTAAAGTTCAAGCTTCTATCCAAGGCGACAAAGTTCGTGTAACGGGTAAAAAGCGTGATGACCTACAAGCTGTTATGGCTCTAGTTCGCAGCGGTGAACTTGGTCAACCTTTCCAGTTTGACAACTTCCGCGACTAATTTTCGAGTTTGAGCGACTGCTTATTGTGGTTGCTCATTCATCAGCACAATGTCGTGTTTAAAATCGCAAAAAGCCACTTCTTTTAGGAAGTGGCTTTTTATTTATCGGTCAGTCTTATTCAGGGTCTCTAGCCGATTTGCAAACAACTAAAAAGCGCTCACTTCAACTAAAATCTATCAACTACCACTCAACTGAGCACTTTTGCAGCAGACAGTTTCAGGTCTTTGCCAACCAATAGATTAAACTCTACGCTTGCTGGTGGAATAAATACACACACTCGCAATTTCTCTGCTCTGGCTTGCTCAAGCTTGGTTGATAGCTCTCCGCTATTAACATAGCTCTCTCTTTCTGCATCTCGACGGCATAAGTCTATAAATTCGAATGGACAATCGATTGGTGAAAGTACTAGCTCTGCCTCTTGCATCAGACGTAAAGCCTTCATAGAAAGTAGCTCAACATCTTCTTCAAATTCGATCCAAGTGACCTGCCCTTCACTATCAACTTGCTCAGTCAACGACTGTTGATAGTACGATTCAAGTTGATCCCTATCCGTCACTTGATTAATAAAACTGGACGACAAAAAGCGCTCCCAGAATTTTCGGCGTTCATCAACAGTAGGAAAGGACTCTTTAATTGAATTGCGTTTTGATGCACCGAAGTCCGCTATCAAACCTATGTTCTGTGGCAATACAGTTTCGAGTTTTTCTCTAATATTTCTCACCAAAACAGGTGATGCTCCCCCACTTGAGATCGCTATTTGGATTCGTCCGCGATTTATCATTGAGGGTGTGATGAAGTCACAATAGGGTAAGTCATCGACCACATTGACAAGAATACCCATTTTTTTTGCATCATTATGTACTTGATGATTTAGGTTTGGGTTATCTGTAGTTGCCCACACTTGTAAGTAGTTTTTCGAGATAAGCTGTGACGAGTAAAAATTTTGAACCCAACGAAGTTTGTCTTCATCGGCTAGCTCTTTTAAGTAAGGTGCGACCTTAGGAGAAACCAAAGTTACATTAGCACCCGCTCGCAGCAAACTGTCGACTTTTCGGCAAGCAACCTCGCCCCCACCAACCACTAGAATTGGCTTATTCTCTACATCCAAAAACATTGGGAAATAACGCATGTTCTTCCTTGAGACTACTTCAATAACTATTCAGACATGCTACCAAATTTGGAGCATATTCATAACTATCCGAGCGTAATAAAAATATTTATTGACCAAATTTTCAACTTTCTTAAGGCTAATGCGCCACCAATACGACTCTAATTCAGAATATTTACCTAGCCCACCATCAATATAAAAACCTAAATCTCGTTGCACCAACAGTGTGAACCGTTGCACTATTTACATTCAGTTAACATTTGGTCATTCTAATTGTGTTCGGATTTGTGATTTCATTCAAAATTCTTTTTAAATTATACATTTGTGAAACTACGGATCCTTTCCTAACCTTATAAACAGTTGTTTAAATCGCACACGGTTTCATTTGCAAAATGCAACTCGCTTAATTTGAGCAACAAGGTCATAGACAACGCAACACACAAGAGACACTCAAACGAGTATGAGTATCAGGTGTCACCTGGTTAACAAGGAAGGATACAAATGACAAATAAACTAACACTTCTTGCTTCAGTAGTAGCTGCATCAACTGCGATGATGGCAACATCAGCATCAGCGGCAGAAAGCACTCTGGACAAAGTCACATCTCAAGGTTTTCTAACTTGTGGTGTAAGTACAGGTCTTCCAGGGTTCTCTAACCCTAACTCAAAAGGTGAATGGGAAGGAATTGATGTTGAGTATTGTCAAGCTCTTGCAGCGGCTGTACTCGGTGACAAGACTAAAGTTAAGTATGTACCGCTAACAGCAAAAGAGCGTTTTACCGCGCTTCAATCTGGTGAAATAGACGTACTATCTCGTAACACAACATGGACGCTACATCGTGACACTGCTCTAGGTTTGAACTTCGTAGGCGTTAACTACTACGACGGTCAAGGCTTCATGGTTAAGAAAGAACTTGGACTAACAAGTGCTCAAGAACTAGATGGCGCTTCAGTGTGTGTTCAATCAGGTACAACGACTGAACTTAACCTAGCCGATTACTTCCGTAACAGTGGCATGTCTTACAAGCCAGTGGTATTTGATACGGCAGCACAAACATCAAAAGGTTTCGATGCGGGTCGTTGTGATGTTCTTACAACTGACCAATCTGGTCTATATGCACTTCGCCTAAATCTAGCTGATCCTAAATCTGCACAGGTACTTCCTGAAATCATCTCTAAAGAGCCACTAGGCCCTGTTGTTCGTCAAGATGATGACAAGTGGTTCAACGTTGCTAAATGGACCCTTTCTGCAATGATTAACGCAGAAGAGTACGGCATCTCTTCTAAGAATGCTGACGAAATGCTTAAGTCAAAAGATCCAAACATCAAGCGTATTCTTGGTGTTGACGGTCCTAAAGGTAAAGGCCTTGGCATTCGTGACGATTGGGGTTACCAAGTAATTAAACAAGTTGGTAACTACGGTGAGAGCTTCGAACGTACTGTTGGTACAGGTTCACCACTACAGATCTCTCGTGGCGTAAACGCACTATGGAATGCGGGCGGCTTTATGTACGCTCCACCAATCCGTTAATAAATTTACAAGCATCAATTAGGGCGGACTTTTCCGCCCTATTTATTAAATGGATTTGAGGTTATAGCAGTATGAAACCTAATGAAACTATTTCTCCAACTCAAGAAAAACCACAGCCCAAAAGTGCCAACCTTTTTTACAACCCCACTTTTCGCTCAATTGTTTTCCAAATTCTCGCCGTCGCGGCGCTTTGTGCTTTCTTCTACACGATTGTAAATAATGCACTCACAAACTTAGATTCCCGTGGTATCGCCACTGGTTTTGATTTTCTCTCCCAAGAAGCTGGTTTTGGTATCGGCTTAACACTGATTGAATACGACGAAACATTCTCATACGGTCGTACATTCTTTATCGGTCTTCTCAATACCGCTTTAGTTTCAGTATTAGGCATCATGTTAGCCACAGTACTGGGCTTTAGTATGGGTATCGCTAGGCTATCTTCAAACTGGCTAGTTAGCCGATTTGCAGCTGTCTACATTGAGATATTCCGAAATATTCCTCTTCTTCTACAAATATTTTTTTGGTATTTCGCCGTTCTACAAGCATTGCCTTCCGCTCGTCAGAGTATGAGCCTGGGTGAAGCTATTTTCTTGAATGTACGTGGTTTGTACTTCCCAGCTCCAGTATTAGAACAAGGCAGTAGCATTGTCATCGCATCATTGATTGTCGGTATCATCGCTACTTTTGTTATCAACATCTGGGCTAATAACAAACAAAAACTAACCGGCCAACAAACACCAATGTTGCGAATTGCTGCGGCGCTGATTGTGGGCTTACCATTAGTCACTTACTTTGTTATGGGTATGCCTATCTCTGCGGAGTACCCTGTTCTGAAAGGGTTTAACTTCAAAGGTGGTATCAGCATCATTCCTGAATTGGCAGCATTGATGCTCGCTTTAAGTATCTACACAGCGGCATTCATCGCCGAGATTGTGCGTTCAGGTATTAACGCGGTAAACCATGGGCAAACAGAGGCTGCTATGTCTCTAGGGCTCCCGCGAACAAGAACTCTTAAGCTAGTCATTATACCGCAAGCATTAAGAATTATTATCCCACCACTAACCAGTCAGTATTTAAACCTGACCAAAAACTCATCACTTGCGATGGCCATTGGTTATCCCGATCTTGTATCTGTCTTTGCAGGAACAACATTGAACCAAACTGGACAAGCTATCGAAGTAATCGCGATGACAATGGGCGTCTACTTAACCCTAAGCCTATTAACATCTGCTCTAATGAACATATACAACCGCAAAGTAGCGTTGGTGGAGAGATAAGATGAGTACACATCAATTTCAACCTGATCTTCCGCCTCCAGCGAATACTGTTGGACCTGTCGGTTGGTTAAGAAAAAATCTATTTAATGGACCAATTAACAGTGTCGTCACTGTGGTGCTTGCTTACTTTGCTTTCACTTTATTATGGGCAATAGCTGATTGGGCATTCTTGAGCGCTGACTGGATAGGAACAACACGCGATGCCTGTACTAGCGAAGGCGCTTGTTGGGTTTTCATTAGCGTCCGTTGGGACCAATTCATGTACGGCTTCTACCCAGAAGCGGAACTGTGGCGTCCTCGCTTTTTCTACGCAACATTAGCTATTTTTGTTGCTTTGTTAGCTTACGAAAAAACACCTAAGCGTACGTGGATTTGGTTATTCTTCGTAAACATCTACCCGTTTATCATTGCAGGCTTACTATACGGTGGTGTATTTGGTCTAGAGGTTGTTGATACCCATAAATGGGGCGGCCTACTGGTTACACTAATCATCGCACTTGTTGGTATCGTTGTATCACTGCCTATCGGTGTCGCACTGGCGCTAGGGCGTCGTTCAGAGATGCCAATCATCCGCAGTATGTGTACCGTTTACATCGAAATCTGGCGTGGTGTACCACTGATTACGGTTCTATTCATGGCCTCGGTAATGCTTCCGCTCTTTTTATCAGAGGGGATGGAGACCGATAAACTGATACGTGCGCTTGTTGGGGTAGTACTGTTTAGTGCTGCTTATATGGCGGAAGTAATCCGTGGTGGTTTGCAAGCAATACCAAAAGGTCAATACGAAGCCGCTGACGCTCTAGGGTTGAGCTATTGGAAAAAAACGGGGCTTATCATTCTGCCTCAAGCTCTTAAAATCACGATTCCTTCAATTGTGAATACCTTTATTGGTTTGTTCAAAGATACCAGTCTAGTTTTGATTATCGGTATGTTTGATGTACTAGGGATTGGCCAAGCCGCGAATACCGACCCTGAGTGGCTTGGGTATTCAACAGAAAGTTATGTATTTGTCGCGTTAGTGTTCTGGGTGTTTTGTTTTGGCATGTCGAGATACTCGATTTGGCTGGAAAACAGACTTCACACCGGTCACAAACGATAATTAACAAGATCAAGGACGTATTATGACGCAGCAAACAGAAAACAACTCTCAAGGTCTTATGATCGAGTTAAAAGACATGAACAAATGGTACGGCGAATTCCACGTACTTAAAAACATCAATCTAGAGGTTAAGAAAGGCGAAAAAATCGTTATCTGTGGCCCTTCTGGCTCAGGAAAATCAACGATGATCCGTTGTATCAACCGGTTGGAAGAACACCAAAAGGGTCATATCTTCGTTTCAGGTAATGAATTGACGGAAGACCTAAAAAACATTGAAGCCGTGCGCAGAGATGTAGGCATGTGTTTTCAACACTTCAACTTGTTTCCACATCTGACGGTATTGGAGAACTGTACTCTAGCCCCTATTTGGGTAAAAAAGATGCCGAAAGAGGAAGCCGAAGCCATCGCGATGAAATTCCTTGAGCGTGTAAAAATCCCTGAACAAGCGGATAAATTCCCAGGCCAACTGTCTGGTGGACAACAGCAACGTGTGGCAATTGCTCGTTCTTTGTGTATGAACCCTCAGGTTATGCTATTTGATGAACCAACATCGGCACTCGACCCAGAAATGGTTCGTGAAGTATTAGACGTAATGGTCGAATTGGCCGAAGAAGGCATGACGATGTTGTGTGTAACGCACGAGATGGGCTTTGCTAAAGAGGTCGCAGATCGCGTTATCTTTATGGATGCAGGTGAAATCATAGAAGAGAACAACCCTGTCGACTTCTTTGAAAACCCACAATCGGATAGGACGCAGAACTTCTTGAGCCAAATCTTGCACCATTAATGTGTTATGATGCATAAACTACAGAGGCGGCTTAGGTCGCCTCTTTAGTTTTCGATGTTATCGTTCGTTTTCCAAAGGTTATAAATCATTAGCCAGTAACTATAAAAGTTTGAACATCGAGTGTTAGCGACACTTTATACGTCATTAGAAATACTTTGTTACACCTTCAGAAACACTTAACCGACTATTTTGATTATTATTTTAGGTATACAAGAGGAATGAAAGACTTGATTTTTCGAACTTTCAGCCCCATAAATGTACTAATAACTATTGAAGTCACCTTACGAGGAAGATTATGAACAGCCCTATGTTTTCACGCACAGCATCTCAAGAAAGTGCTCTGCAAACCAATAAAGTGTTGCGTAACACCTACGCACTATTGTCTATGACACTACTTTGGTCTGCTGTAGTAGCAGGCGTATCTATGGCGATGAACCTCCCTCGCCCTGGTCTTATCATTATGCTAGTTGGTTTCTACGGTCTTCTATTCCTAACAGAAAAGAACCGTGACAACAGCATGGGTCTAGTCTTCACATTCCTATTTACAGGTTTCTTAGGCTACACCATCGGTCCCATCTTAAACATGTACGTTGGCGCAGGCATGGGTGATGTCATCCTAACTGCACTTGGCGGTACAGCACTGGCGTTTATGGGCGCATCAGCTTACGCACTAACAACTAAGCGTGACCTGTCGTTCCTTAACGGCATGCTATTAGCTGGTTTCGTAGTACTGCTTGTAGGTATGGTTGCAAACATATTCCTACAAATGCCTCTACTATCATTGGCAATGAGCGGTATGTTCATCCTATTCTCGACTGGTGTTATCTTGCTTACAACGCAAAACATCATTCGTGGCGGTGAAACAAACTACATCTCTGCAACGATCAGCTTGTACGTATCGATCTACAACATCTTCATCAGCCTGCTAAGCATCCTAGGCATCATGGGCAGCGACGACTAATCGTTCCTATCACTGAAGAATATCTAGCCCAAGAGCCTATCTCTTGGGCTTTTTTTATCCATAAGTGCAATATTTTTTGAGATAGCTACAATTTCTGTTGAGAAAGATAAACTTGGTCATGTACTCTATCCGGATAGTTAATTGGACTCTGGATTAAACATGTTTGAATATAACGGCAAGCAAATCGAAACCGACGCTCAAGGTTATCTGTTGGATTACACTCAATGGGAAGAAGGTATGATTGAAATTCTTGCTCAAGATGAGGAAATTGAACTTACTGATGCACACTTAGAAGTCGTACATTTTGTAAGAAGCTTTTACGAAGAGTTCAACACCTCACCAGCGGTTCGCATGCTCGTGAAAGCAATGGAAAAAGCTCACGGTCCAGAAAAAGGCAACAGTAAGTACCTTTTCAAATTATTCAAAAAAGGCCCTGCCAAACAAGCAACCAAGCTCGCCGGTTTACCTAAACCAGCAAAATGCTTGTAGAACTAAAATAGCGCTAGGTTGATCTCAACGTAAAAAGTTAAATACTGTAGTGTCCTACAGTATTTTAAACTCCCCTACACGTACGTCCTGCCGCTCATGATCTTTAACTTGATGCATGACGACATTGTCTACTGTTGCGCTCGGTGGTCCAAGATTAAGCCAAGCGTGTAACTTCTCAAGTTTCAGCACCTCTCCGACCGCTAACACTTCAACTCGACCATCATTTAAGTTCTTAGCATAGCCGGAAATACCCAAAGCTTGCGCCTGCCTACTGGTGTGATAACGAAAGCCAACACATTGAACTACGCCTGACACGACAAAAATATAATGTAGAGTATCCATAACGTTGCCTCATAAATTATATGGGTGATATAGTTGCGATTCTATTCATTCACCATTTATTGGTGGGCTTACTTCGAGTATTACTATTATGAAAGAAATCCCGTTTCGTTGGATTGACAAATATCTCATTCACCTAAAAATCCAAGAAAAGTTCTATCTACTATTCTTATTACCTCTGCTCGCTCTGGTTATATTGACTCTGGTTTTAGATAGCGCCGCGGACTCTTTACTTGCTCACCTTTATCAGGATGAATTGCTCCTGATGAAAGGTCTGATTGAAGCTGGACAACTCACCAAAGATCAGGTCGCTCAACTCGTTAGCAATTCTGACACCATCTCTTTAGGATATGGCGCAGCATCTGTTTCTGTCATGAATGGCGCCTTCAGTTTAGTCGCAAGCCATGACCAAAACTTATGGTCAGCTCTGTCTACTACTCAGGTATCGATTATTGCAGTAACTCTCACGCTGATAGCTCTGGGGGTTTACTACATCATGACTTTCATTGGTGGTGCTATGTTCTCGATGAACAAAGCACTCAGCACACTTGCGAGTGGCGATTTAACTTGTCGCATGAACTACTTTTTAGTTCGCGATGAGTTCAGTGAAATTGCTATTACTATCGATAAGGTAGCCGAGCGTGAACAAAACATGGTTCTCTCAATCCAAGAGTCCGTTGCTCTCATGCAGCAAATCAGCTCGGATTTGAACCAATCAACGCAACAAAGCTCAGATATCTCAAGTAATCAACAAGAGCACTTGAATAGCCTCGCCAGCGCAACTGAACAAATGGCAGCAACGATTCGCGAAGTCGCTACCCTTGCCCATGATTCAAGCACTCAAACAATGGACGCTCGTGGTGTCGCACAAAGTGGTCAAGTTAAGGTTTCTAATACTTTGGAATCGATCTCTAGCTTATCCCAAGAGATTCAATCGGCTTCGCAAGCAGTAGAAGAACTCGATGCTAATGCAGCGCAGATCGATGAAGTAGTCGCAACCATCAATGGTATCTCGGAACAAACTAACCTGTTAGCGCTAAACGCTGCGATTGAAGCTGCTCGAGCTGGAGAGCAAGGCCGTGGTTTTGCAGTTGTTGCTGATGAAGTTCGCGCTCTTGCCGGACGAACTCAACAAGCGACAGTTGAAATCCAGAGCATGATCGAGTCGTTACAGCGTAACAGTCAATCATTAACAAAACTGATGGAAGTGACAGTAAACAATGCCAATGAAGGCCAAACACTGATGTCGGAAGTGAACGTTGAGATCGGTTCTTTAGCTGAGAAAAACCAGTCTATTTCTGATAGTAGTACGCAAATTGCTACTGCTGCAGAAGAGCAAGGTGTCGTTGCGGATAACATTGCACAAAGTGTTGAAGAGATTCGTCATCAATCAGACGGCATCTGCGAGATGATCAGTAAGAGTAACTCTAACGTTGACCAACTTCGTAAGCAGAGCGATACGATGGAAGGTTTGCTGACAGGTCTTAAAGCTTAATACTGACATCTAACCACCATCTAATGATGGTTCAATACAAGGGCTGCTTTTGCAGCCCTTTCTTATTTGCTTTTCCCTTGTACTTCCCCGACAATACCCCTCCTTCAAATTCAACAAACAGAGTAAATTATGACTCCTTCAATTCATCTAGCTAAAGGCCGA
The DNA here is from genome assembly GCF_041439295.1 of Vibrio sp. 1F253. Classification (NCBI taxonomy): domain Bacteria; kingdom Pseudomonadati; phylum Pseudomonadota; class Gammaproteobacteria; order Vibrionales; family Vibrionaceae; genus Vibrio; species Vibrio sp. 1F253. The sequence continues at coordinate 50,055 of NZ_JBGONU010000013.1, forward strand.
GATAAATCACTACGCCGTAAACACCCTTGGGTATTTTCACGCGGTATCGATAAGGTCGAAGGCGAACCACAACAAGGTGAAACTGTAGACGTATATGCTCAGAATGGTCAATGGCTAGCAAAAGCGGCTTACTCACCAGAATCTCAAATTCGAGCTCGTGTTTGGACATTTGAAAAAGAAGAAATTAACAAAGCGTTCTTCGTAAAACGAATTCAAGACGCGCAATCACTGCGTGAAGACATCATTGAGCGTGATGGTTTAACTGGCTACCGCCTTACCGCTGCAGAGTCTGATGGACTGCCAGGTATCACTATCGACAAATATCAAGACTACCTAGTTTGCCAACTACTAAGTGCGGGCGCTGAATTCAATAAGAGCGTATTGGTTGAAGCTTTAATTGAATGCTTCCCAGACTGTAATATTTACGAGCGTTCAGACGTAGCAGTTCGTAAAAAAGAAGGCCTAGAACAAGTTGTTGGTGTACTTCACGGTGAAGAGCCACCAAAATCTATCGTCATTGAAGAAAACGGCGTCAAAATCAGCGTAAACATCATGGAAGGCCACAAAACTGGCTTCTACATGGACCAACGTGATAGCCGTAAAGAGTCAATGAAGTATGTTAAAGGCAAAGATGTGCTTAACTGTTTCTCATACACTGGCGGCTTTGGTCTTTACGCACTGAAAGGTGACGCAAAACGTGTAATCAACGCAGATGTGTCTCAATTAGCTCTTGATACAGCTAAGTTCAACGCTGAACTCAATGAATTTGATATCTCGAAAAAGCGTGCTGTATTCCTAAACGCAGACGTATTTAAACTACTTCGTGAATACCGAGATCAAGGCACTAAGTTTGACGTCGTGATCATGGACCCACCAAAGTTCGTTTCAAGCAAAAACAACCTAACATCAGGTGCTAACGGCTACAAAGATGTAAACATGCTTGCAATGCAAATCCTAAATCCTGGTGGCACTCTACTCACCTACTCTTGCTCTGGCTTGATGGGCACTGATTTATTCCAAAAAATCATCGCTGACGCTGCTCTAGACGCTGGCAGAACAGTAAAATTTGTCGAGCGCTTCGAGCAAGCAGCCGATCACCTTACAGACACCGCCTACCCAGAAGGTTTCTATCTGAAAGGTTTTGCCTGTAAAGTGTTGTAACTGTAGGGTGTTGCACCTCAATGTAAGGTCTTCTTAAGCGCGATTACTTTACTAAATTAAGATATAAAAAAAGGGCCTTTCGGCCCTTTTTGTTTAGTTGCTTGTTGTATCGTATATCTTCAGTAAATCACTTAGGATTGCACTCTCAGATAGCCCCGCGTACTGGCCAGCAGCACCTTCAAGAACAATTTGTTGACTATTCTCACCAACCGAAGTCCCTGCTTGAGAGATTGTAACAGTTAAATCACCGTTACCTTCAACAACACCAATTTGATTACTCTTAAGTAAACTGTCTATAGTATCATTCGCATCTGTGTGCAGTAGTTCTGATAAATCTATCTTATCCTGTCCCTTTGTAAAGTCAGTAATAACATCTCTTTCACCATCTCTAATGTCATTCCGAGAACTAGTCGTGTCTTGATTCACAAACTTAAAGATATCGTCATCACTGCCGCCAGTTAATATATCGTTACCAAGACCACCGATAAGAATATCTTCACCAGCACCACCTTTAACTGTATCGTTGCCCGTTCCACCTCGGAGGCCATCATTACCTTGTCCGCCATCTAGGTAATCATTACCAGCACTACCGAAAATGACATCTATACCTTTTTCACCGTATACATAATCATCGCCAGCACCACTATGAGCAATATCTAAATACGCGTTACTTTGACTCGGCATAGAGTTATTAAAGGCTGCACCTTCACCATTACTGTTTGATGCTAACAAGCTACTGTCTGAACCGTTAGTAAATGATTCTAATGTCGCTTGAGCGTTAGCCTGCTTAGATGCACTATCACCCGCTGTATCATCTAACTTTGAATGACTGTCACCAAGCCAAATGATATCGTCGCCTTTTCCAAGGTGTACATGATCTCCTCCAGCACCAACATTTACTTTAAATCCATTAGCCACTTCTGATTTCGTGAAATACTCTGTTGTTGAATCCGTTCCAACAGAGCTCCATTGAAGCTTAGCATCACCATTTTGATGATGGTATAGCTTAAGAGTATCGACCGCATCACCTGGCGCACTAATATCTAAACCGGATTTACTAGCAGGAACATTAAACACCAACTTATTACTACTAGTATCACCATCACCGTCTTTCAGTGTGTAATCAAAATCAAGTGTTGAAGGCCTATCTTGAGGTTTACCACTAAACTCATACGCTCCGGTGTCAAGGTCAATTACAAATACGAACTTACCATCGACGGTTATGGTTAATTTGTTGGTTGCTTCATCCTTAGAATAGCTAATATTCGAAGGCAAAGTTCCCGATGTTGAGATAGTCGAACCATTAAAGTTAAATGAGCCAGTTCCAAATTTTATCTGACTTACGTAACCACCATCTGCCCCAAAACCAGAACCAGAACCAGAACCGCTACCTGAGATTGAACCTGTTACGTTTTGTACGATTGAGTTAATAAGTGCATCACTCAGCTGAGATTCATCATCAATCAACTCCGCGTTTTTATCTTTGGGACCTGTTCCATCATATGCAACTTTGTTGATCTGAGTTCTGTTACCTTTTAGATCAATTCCAACTGCGTGCGCGGTAATATTGTTAGTAGTTAAATGCTGCTTCCATGAAGCCTCTTCATATCTATCTATTTTATCATTTTCATGTGTTGCACCATCGCTGATGAAATAACTGACGTTATTTGCGTTAGGTATACGTAAACTGGAGTCCGTATTCCAATAATTCTTACCACCTTGTATCGCGTCATCATAAGCGGTACCACCACCGGCCTGTAGTGCGTTGATATAACCCTTCACTTCGTCGACAGTCATCCATGCTTTGTTATTATGCTCAACTAGAGAAACGTTATAGTTGAATGTTATAAGCTGAACACGAACATTATCTGATGCTCCCGCATATTGATTAAGCATTTGCAGTACGGATGCTTTAAGAACATCGAAACGATCTCCTTTCATTGATCCAGAAACATCCAAAATAAGCTGAACATTAGTGCCTACAGTATGAATAGTCGTATCAATTTCTTCATATTTAGCATCTGGCTGGTCGTCTTCAATTGAAACCGTAATCTGACCTCCAGAGCTAGACAACCCGGAAGTATCCTTAGCAATCACGGGAATATGAATCGATAAGTTATCTTCTCCACTGGTATTAGGGTGATCAACAGGAGCTTTAAGTTGTACCTCATAATGTCCACTACTATTTAAAGTCGCTTCAATAACAGGTTTACCGTTAGCTTCGCCAAGAAGTGTGTGACCATTATTTGATACACTCCAAGTAATTGTATGCCCTTCAGATGTCAGAGGTTGGCCAGTTGATGTTGTTACTGTAATTGAACTTGATTCACTAAATACAGTGTCAGACCAGTTACCATTGGCATCGGTAATAGACAAATCCCCCTGAACAGAGTGTCCATCAGTAGAATCACTCGGCAAACCTATCGTATCCGTAATACCCCCACTAAGAGCTTCTTCAGACACACTGACTGACTGATTCCTGATGACAGGTGCAACTTCATTGTCGAGTATCGAGCCAGTACCTGTGTCGCCACCAATAGTAATCGTGTAATTTTCAGTATTTTCTACAAGAACGTCATCTAATGTCGGAACAATAACTTTAAAGTAAGATACGCCTTTAGGCACAATAATAGATTGCTTATCTGCACTCAGTTTAACGCCATCCGTAAACGAAATGTCTGCTTTTCTAACATCACTACTATTCGGGAAGTTAAATGAGTATGTCACGTCTACATCAGAAGAACCTGTCAGTAAAACGCTATACTCTAAAGCCCCCCCCTCAATTACCGCACGAGCATTAGCAACATTTACAGATGGTTTATCAGAAGCGTCTTCATTTATAGAGCCCGTAGCTGATACACCGTGCTGACCGTGATTAATGATTACATCTTTACTAGCATCAGTTGAAGATTGGAAAGGTATCTCACTCAACTTAATTCCAAAGTCTTCTGATGTTTCGAAACGGTTATCATTTACTGTATCTACATTAACTTTGAAATCCGTAACTTTAGCTGGAAGGGTAAATTCACCGTTAGCTTCGTCAACTAAGATAGTTTTAGTCTTACCATTTTCAATATATGTAACGGTAACCCCCGCATAGGGCTTACTTGTGTCTGCCGCTAAATCCGCAAGGTTTGCTTTGCCAACGCCATTAGAAAATTCAAACTCGACTTTCATCTCAATCGACGCTTCAGAAACCTTCGTCAGATGCCCTTCAAATACAGCAGTGCTTCCTTCATTAACAACATCAGCATCCTTTAATTCAAGCGTAGGGTTATCTGTGTGATCTAAGTTTATTGTACCCTTACCCTGTAGTTCAGAATTCGCTTCATCAATACTCGACGTTCCACCACTTATAGATTTGGTGTCGACAATATGTAGTCCAAAACGTTCAGTCCATTCGAATTTCTCATCCTGCACGGTTTGCACCGTTACACGAAGTTCGGTAGTACCCGCTGGAATTTCAACATAACCGTTAACGACATTGGCAACTTGGAAATCGCCGTTAGCATCTTTGTATTCGTAAGTTAGGCTGTTTGGATCGATGTCATCAGATTCAGTATCGTAACCATTCGTTGTCGCTTCGAATTTAACATACTGTTTTTCAGAAGAGGCTTCATTTAATGTCACTTTAAAGGATGCTTTATCTCCTTCATCGACAGGCGCAGCATCATGGACTTTGATTGTTACGTCGTTGTCTTGGATTGAACTAACTGCCCTGTTTGAACCATTTAGACCAGGCTTAGCTTGTTCGAAGACGGAGCCAGTATCCAAATTTGAAATTGTAACGGCCAACTCTTCTTGTGTTTCTTTCAAAGGATCATTAATCGTCTGAACTTTGAAGCTGGTGCTGTTGCCCGTCACAGTCACGCTGCTTGGCAACGCACTGGTGT
>NZ_JBGONU010000013.1:55203-106878 GCF_041439295.1 Vibrio sp. 1F253
AACCGTGTCTTTCGGATTTGGATCCGTTGGGTCGGTTGTGGTTTCGTCTGTGATGGTGCTGTTCGCTTGACCCGCATTACCGGTTGCCGCCGCCACTTGCTCAAAGCTGTTGTCGGTGTCAGTCACGCCCGTCACTTGAACGTTCAGCTGCTCGCTGCCTTCATTCAAGGCATCGTCGGTTGTTTGCACTTTGAAGCTGGTGCTGTTGCCCGTCACAGTCACGCTGCTTGGCAACGCACTGGTGTCCGCGCCGCCTGCCGCTGCGCCACTCCAGTCCAGAGCCACTGCCACCGATTGACCCGCTGGCACGTCGACCGCCTGGCCGTCTTTGTCCACTAACGTGATGGTGTACGTCAGTTCGCCACCTTCCGTCACGCTCGCTTGGTCTACGCTGATTTGCGCAAACACCGTGTCTTTCGGATTTGGATCCGTTGGGTCGGTTGTGGTTTCGTCTGTGATGGTTCCGGTACCAACATCCGATATATTTATGATGCTGTTGCCATCCCCAACAGTGCCACTTACATTGACTTTTAATTTGAAGTTTTCGGCCCCTTCTAGGTAGGGGTCGTCTTGAGTTGCTACGACTACGGTAATGCCAACTGCGTTGCCTGGGATGCTCAACGTCTTACCATTTTCAACGGTATTGTTCACCGCTTGACCATCCACCGTGTAGTTTACGTTCAGCATTACTTTGCCGCCCGTGGCTACAAAGTCGGCTATCTCAGCGTTGTCACTCACGTCTAAATCGAACTTGTACGTCAGGTCGGCGTCGACCGCGTTCGACAGGCTCACGGCAAAGCTTGCGCTTTGACCTTCAACCACTGGTGCTGCATCACCAACCGTTAGTGTTGGTTTATCGTTGTCTGTAGGTTTACCTGGATCAACAGGGCCGGTGCCGTCATCGGTGATGGTTAAGTCACTGGTGTCCGTGCCGTTAACGCCCGTCACGCCCGTCACTTTCAGGCTCAGTTTCTCGTCGCCTTCGTACGTCGCGTCGTCTTTGGTCGCCACTTCGACAGTCAGTTGGGTTTCACCCGCTTTCACCGTGTAAGAGCCATCTGCGTTCGCCGTCACAACCTGGCCTGCCGAGTCTTTCACCACGATGCTCGTGATGTCCTCTGCCGTCGCGGTGCCGTAAAGCGTGTCAATATCAACCGTCACATCCACCGCTGCCGCTTTGGTCAACGTCACGCCAAAGCTCGCCGTTGAGCCTTCATTGATGCTCTTGCTGTCTTCGATGCTCACCGATGGGCGATCGTCTGGGTTTGGAGTGCCTGGGTCGACCGGGCCGGTGCCGTCATCGGTGATGGTTAAGTCACTGGTGTCCGTGCCGTTAACGCCCGTCACGCCCGTCACTTTCAGGCTCAGTTTCTCGTCGCCTTCGTACGTCGCGTCGTCTTGGGTCGCCACTTCGACAGTCAGCTGGGTTTCACCCGCTTTCACCGTGTAAGAGCCATCAGCGTTCGGTGTCACTACGTTACCAGCGGCATCTTTCACAACAACGCTGTTGATGTCGTCCGCTGTTGCTGTGCCGTAAAGGGTTTCTAGCGTTACGCTGACGTCGATGGATGCAGCTTTGCTTAAGCTGACATCGAAGCTCGCGGTTGAACCTTCGTTAATAACTTTGCTGTCTTCGATGCTCACACTTGGGCGATCATCTGGATTCCCTGGCGGAGTAGGATCGGTTGGGTCTACAGGACCGGTGCCATCATCTTTAATGGTTAGCTCACCCGTACCCGTACCCGTGACGCCGGTTGCACCCGTCACTTTCAGGCTCAGTTTCTCATCGCCTTCGTACGTACCGTCGTCTTTGGTCGCGACTTCAACAACTAACTTAGTTTCACCCGCTGGCACGGTGTAAGAACCGTCAGCGTTTGGTGTCACTACGTTACCCGCGGCATCTTTCACAACAACACTTGTGATGTCGTCCGCTGTTGCCGTTCCGTATAACGTCTCTAGCGTAACGCTCACATCGCCTGACGCAGCTTTACTTAGACTTACTTCGAAAATTGCTGTTGAGCCTTCATTAATAATTTGGCTGTCTTCAATAGTTACGGTTGGCTCAACTTCAACTGATCGGAACAGATCAAGCAAGCTCAAGCTTTGAGTTCGAGACAAAACCAAGCCTTCGAAACCTGTTGTTACAAATTCGGTAACTGGGATGGTTTCGTCACCATCACGCTCAATTGTCCCGCTGCTCACTAAGCTCGATCCACGTACACCTGCTGCAGTTGCGAACTCTTCGCCTAACTCTGTAGGATCTTGCCCTTCTTCTAAAGCGGCAAAAATATTTTCAATATCTTGGTCAAGATCGACTTCATCGCCATCTTTTCCTTGTGGCGTAAAGCGCTTAACTGAAATCTGAGATTCAGAATTTGCATTTTGGGCTTCTAAAACGACATCCCCAGCTTGTAATGGCTGGCCGTCTTCTAGGACCTTGATTGTGCCATCTATCGAAATAACAATGCGTTGACCTAATGCTAATGCACCGCTCGCATTCAATACTGTCATGTCCATATAAATCCCTAAGCTCATTTTCTGTTTGCGATGTCAAAATAGTGACATCAATTTTATAATCTAGTGACAATATAACATCTAATGTCATATAATTCCTAGCTATGAATTGCATGTTTAATAACTTACAATGTAAACGAATGATAACGGTCACTGAGTGATAATTAAGATGACGAAAACTTCCATATAAGTTATTGTCTTAGGGAAAGATAACCCAAACACTCAAATCAAATTTAAGTACTCAAAATCGACTTAAACTGTACGATGATCGGTTAACAACTTTACAACCATTTACGAATGCTCATCGGGCATTCGTTATTTTTTTGGCGGTTCATCTAAATTTGATATATTCAAGCTTAAAAGCGACAAACTTAGGTGATACTCCATTTTTGGGAGATTGAAATTGAACTGGATTAAAACGACTACATTAGGGTTGGCTATTGCACTCAGTTTACCGGCTAGCGCGCAAACCTTAGAGCAAGCCGTCGCGTTTACTTTAGAAAGTAACCCTGAAATCAAAGCGGCATATAACCAGTACGTTAGTCAACGTTACCTTAACGATGCTTCTGGTGGAGCTTACCGCCCGAGTATAGATTTAGACGGTGGCATTGGTTACGAATATACGGATTTGGCGACGAATTCGAGCTCAACAGATCTAACGCGTAAAGAAGCAGCAATTACGTTGACACAACTCATTTGGGATGGCGCGAATACTTCTAACGACATTGATCGTACCGCTGCTGATGCAGAGTCTGTCCGTTATCAATTGCTATCTAGCGCTCAAGATATTGCACTGCAAGTAACCAAAGTCTATCTTGATTCAGTTAAAGCTTATGAAGTGCTTACACTTTCTGAAAACAATCTGGCGACGCACAAAAATATCTATATAGATATCAAGAAACGAGTTGATTCAGGCATTGGATCTACGGCAGACATGTCTCAGGTAGAAGCTCGTATTGCAAAAGCGCACGGTAATTTGCTGGCAGCTCAAAATAATTTATTTGATGCCCATACTCAATTCAAACGCCTTGTTGGCCAAGCCCCACTAGGCTTGGTATACCCACGTGCTGATGCAGGCTCTATTCCTTATACGATCGACGGTGCTTTGGCAAAAGCCTTTAACCAACACCCGGTTATCAAAATTGCACAGGCTGATGTAGATTCAGCGAAGTTCCAGTACAAACAGTCTAAGAGTACCAACTACCCAACTGTTTCTTTTGAAGCCGCTCAAAGGTGGCGCGATGATGCAGGTGGTACGAAAGGCAACAGCGATGAATTTTCTGCGATGCTCCGCTTAAAGTACAATCTCTATAACGGTGGGGCCGATCAAGACCGTGCCGAAAGTGCCGCTTATCAACTCAACAAAGCAAAAGACCTACGTGAGAGTACTTACCGCAATGTAGAAGAAAGCTTACGCCTTTCATGGAGCGCTCTTGACTTAACCGTTCAGCAGAAAGATTTCTTGTCGGATCACGTAGACTCGGCTTCTGACACCGTTATCTCTTATGAAAAACAATACCGAATTGGTAAGCGTACCCTTCTCGATCTACTTAACACTGAAAATGAACTCTTCGAAGCACGTAAGGGATTTTTAGACGCTAAGTACGATGTACAATACGCAAAGTATAGAGTCATGAATGCGACAGGTAATCTATTAACAGGGTTACGTGTAGAGACTCCACAAGAATGGAATGAAAAGGTAGAATATTAATGAAGCTTCTCAAAACTATACTCCCACTATGCTTCGTGGTTGCTTCTGCCAACATCATGGCTGAAACAAATGATGAATTCACTTATCGTGCTCTTCCTAGCACCACACAAAGTTATGATCTCGAAGATGATGATAATGATGGTGTTATCAACGCTCGCGATTTATGTATAGACACACAAATAGGCGCTGAAATAGATAATGATGGCTGTGGCTCGTATTTCGAGTCTAGCGAAGAAAAAGATCTTCATATTTTATTTGCCAATGACTCTGCAGAAATTAAACCTGTGTTTCTGAGCCAAATTCGTCAAATGGCTGCGTTTCTAAAGCGTTACGAAAACACAAGTATTCAATTGCAAGGTTATGCTAGTAAAGTAGGTAATGCCAAATACAATCTCAAACTCTCAGAAGAGCGTGCCGTCAATGTAAGACGTGCGCTCATCAGCAATGGTATCCCGCCATCAAGGGTCTATACCGTAGGGTACGGAGATGCAGGCTTCCGTGATAATGACACTGAAACTAATCATGCATTGAACAGAAAAGTCGTAGCCTCTGTTGTTGGTTTTAAAGGCAACATCAAAGAAGAGTGGCATATATTTACTAAAATCGGCAAATAGATTCTACCGCACTCAAACCATACTGAAACGTTTGGTAAGCGTTTCAGTATCCTTATAATTCCTTGATCGCCATATACCTACCCCTTGTATAATGTTAATCTTGTCTTGTTATCAACATAGAGAAATTATTCATGAGCAAACTAACCGCTGATACTCAAGCAAATCTAGAACTTTTCGTTTCTGAAACACAAGAAACTAAACTGGTATGGGGCCTTCGCAACGAAGAAGGTTGGCTAGCATGTGACTCAAGTGAATTCGAAAACAGTGAAGTGATGCCGTTCTGGTCTTCAAAAGAGGACGCTCAGACTCACAACGTTGAAGAGTGGGCAGACTTCGAAGTATTAGAAATCCCACTAGATATCTTTGTAGAAGATTGGTTACTGACCCTAGCTGAAGATGGCGTTCTTGTTGGTATTAACTGGAATGCAACATTGGAAGGCAAAGAGCTTGAGCCTTCTGATCTAGCGAAATTATACATCTAGCTTCCAAGATCGGTCGTACAATAGCGTACGACCGGTTACCCATGATAAGCCATTGAGAATTAGAGATTTACCTCACATAACAAACCATCAACTCGCCAAAAAAATTGAAGCAATATCAAACTAACAATAGAATATCGTTCTTTATCTGATTGATATTATCTCGTGATTCACTCCATTTTCATTGCCTTTCTGCTTCTCATCAACCTTTATTCCTTTAGCCAAGCATCAACAGCGGATCATGAATCTTCTCCAACAATTAGCACCTCGGTATTAGATCCCCACGCAACTCCAAATGCTGATTGGAACGCACTCTATCTCTCGACTCTAACTCATTCCCCTTCGCGCGCATTGAACATGCTGCAAACACGCTACACGAGTTCAACAACCTACGGGGATAAGCTCTACCTATCGGCACTGCTATATCAATACATGAGCCAGCGCGATCAACCGTTTTATGGAATCGCTTCAAACGACAGTGACTACCAAGCGATAGAACAAGCGTTTATTAATGCCCTAGTAAATGATGGACAAGGTCAGTACAAAGAAGCTCAACAAGGCTTTTTGTCCATATTAGTAAAAATGCAATCAATCAACGATGTTACAGGTAGAGCATTATTAAAATACCAATTATGTCGTTCTCTCAATGAGCAAGCTAAATACCATCAAGCGAACTATTATTGTTCTGCACTTCAGTCGGATTTGCATGACATTGCTGACCCTGTATTACCAAAATTTGGCACTTATCGAGTGATCGCTAACAATCACCATTTCCGCAGCGACTATCAAGCCGCACTAGATACTTACCTATCACTGATAAGCGTGTTCCCACAAGGACACGATATTTCGGGGATCTATAACGATGTGGGTAATTTGCTCAAAGAGTTAAAGCAATATGATAAATCGGCAGAGTACCTCATAGAAGCACTCGCTCTGAGATCGGATGCTTCTGATTTGATGAAAGCACAAGTTCATCATAGCCTTGCAGATCTTTACCTTAATCAAGGACAAAGTGACCTAGCAATTAATCACTTTCAAAAAGCAAAAGCACTGTTGACTACATCATCTCATAGCTACGGTATTGCGCTAACAACTCTTGGTTTAGGAAAAGCATACACGCAGACGAAGAACTATGATTTGGCGAGAGACTACTTAGTAGAGTCTCTGTCGGCTTCAAGCAAGCTAAACAACGATGTCATTCGAATCAACGCTTTCTTGGCAATCAGCGATATGTTCGAAGACCAAAAACTTAAAACGGAAGCGCTCAATTATGCACAACAAGCTTTGGAGCTATCCGAACAAGTCACAAGACACAAATACACAGCTCAAGCACTACTTCAACTTTCTGATATTTATCAAACTCTCAGCGATTACAAGCAAGCTTTCTATTTCTATCAGCGATACACATTAATACAGTTCGAAACCCGAGATATAGATAACAGGTTGGCTTTTGAAGCACTAGATCTAGCTCATGCTAGGTACGAAAAAGAACTAGAGAGTTCTTTCCTGAGACATCAAGCAAATTTAGACCGACTTCAAATCGAAAAGATGGAACATCAAAGGATGGTGTATAACATCATTGTTATTCTATTGCTGTGTGCGGCTAGCTTTATGATCTTCACAAACAAAGCCATTCGTGCGAAAGCAGCAATCGATGCCATGACAAAGGCGTATAGTCGCACCGAGATAATACGAAGAGTCAAGCGTATCAAAGCCTGTAAAGGAACAGAAAAACAACATGTTCTCGTTTTACTCGATCTAGATAAATTCAAGAAAATTAATGACCAATATGGCCACCCTACTGGTGATAGAGCGCTCGTTCATATAAGTCATCAAATAAGACAACATTTAATTAAAGGTGAGCTGTTCGGGCGTTTAGGCGGCGAAGAATTTCTGATCGTGCTTACTGATACAAAACCAGCTGAAGTACAAGAGCGTGTAGAGGAGTTACATTATGCCATTTCGAGTGCAGTCTTCTTATCAGAAAACAAAAAGCCACTTAATGTAACCGCGAGCTTTGCTTATTTAGCAACCTCAAACGCATTAAGTGACTTTGATGACTTGTATTCAGTGCTTGACCAGGCGCTGTATCAAGCAAAGAGCAACGGCCGAAACTGCATCATTGATGCTTATAACGAACCTATTGACTCATGAGGTTATTTATTCTCACCCTGCTTGCGAATCAATTCAGCCATAATACCTTGGCGATCACCTAGGTAATCGCTAAGGCCTATTTTGCGTAGTTCACACGCTGGACAGTCGCCGCAGCCATCGCCGATAATACCGTTGTAGCAGGTCAGTGTTTTGTTTCTAACAAGTTCGAGTGCTGAATACTGATCTGCCAACGCCCATGTTTCAGCTTTGTTGAGCCACATTAACGGTGTTTTAATATCAAGCTGCTTATCCATACCTTGTACAAGCGCAGAGTTCATCGCTTTCACAAAGTCATTACGACAATCAGGGTAGCCTGAAAAATCTGTTTCACACACACCCGTGATTACGGTATTTGCACCGATTTGGTAAGCGTAAATACCCGCCAAAGTTAAGAACAGAATATTACGACCGGGAACGAAAGAATTCGGTAGCCCATTCTCTTGTAGCTCATGAGAGACAGGAATATCGTCACGAGTAAGAGAGCTAATAGCCAGTTCATTCAACAGAGTCACATCCATTACTTTGTGCGCTTTCACACCAAGTTCTTTCGACAATGACTCAGCAACTTCGATCTCGAGTCTATGGCGCTGACCATAATCAAACGTAATCGCATGAACTTCATCATACTCTTTTAATGCTTGAACAAGACACGTTGTTGAGTCTTGACCACCACTGAATACTACAACTGCTTTTTTCATCTTAAATCCTTACGAGAATCTTCTACTAGCGACTTATATAGGCAAGTAAACAAATACAACCTATGCGATGCTCAAATATTTGTGAGTTTGGATTGATAAGCGCCAATTGCGCTCAATGCAGGTATCAATACAAAGCTGAGTTGCGCGTTCTTTTTGGCTAATCGGCTGAAGCGCAATGACTGTATTTTCAGGGACATCGGCTCTAGCAATAAGAGCATCTAGTTGCTCGATGTCTTTACCTGTACCAACAGGGTGTTTGATTTCATTCGCACGAACGAGTGCGCTATCAAGGATATCCAACTTGGCTTTCATTGCGACTTTTGGTGACACCGTAACCCAAGTGTCTGGTGTGGCTTTTACTTCCGATGTTCCGCTGGTCTCAATCTGACAACGACAACCGTGCTGCTCAAATGCTTCAGTAAGAGGGACAAGATCATAGATGCACGGCTCACCACCGGTAATCACAATGTGCTTCGCGGTGTAACCTTGCTTGATATATTCATTCACGATTCCCTGCGCATCAATTGCAGTCCAAGTCGGTGAATCCTCTGTCTTAACCATAATATCACCAAGGCTCGTTTCATCTTCCGGCAACGCTTCCCAAGTCTGTTTGGTATCACACCAAGAACAGCCTACAGGGCAAATTTGCAGTCGAACAAAAACAGCAGGAACGCCGGTAAATACGCCCTCGCCCTGGATGGTTTCAAACATTTCATTAATCTTGTACAACTTACCCTCAGCTCAATCATTTGATGAAATTAATCAACCGCAGACCTTAAAGCACTTGCCCCTTTTGGTCAAACAAATGAGTACTGATAAATGAGTTGATCAAAGCTCTAGCCTGAACTTTCAAGTTCCCTTATCCTTTCGCCCATTAGATTTCGTTAGCTTTTAATTTTTTAGTAAGGAACAACATGTACAAACTGATTGCTCTTGATATGGATGGCACACTGCTCAACAGTGATAAAGTAATTTCTCAAGAGAACAAAGACGCGATTGCCAAAGCACGCGCTGCAGGTGTGAAAGTGGTTCTGGCTTCTGGTCGTCCTTTAGAAGGCATGCAGAGTAAGTTAGACGAGCTTTCAATCAACGGCGAAGATGACTTTGTGCTCTTCTACAACGGCTCTATGGTTCAAAACGTCTCTACAAAAGAACTCATTCATAGTGAGATCAGCAATGGTAAAGCCGCGAAAGAGATCGCAGCCCTCGCTGTACAGCTTGGTGGTTATGTGCATGCCTTCAGCAAGGTTCATGGCTTAATAACACCTGAAAACAATGAGTACACCGCTATTGAAGCGCGTATTAACGGCTTAAAGATTACCGAGTTCGACTTTTCTCAACTAGAAGACGACCATGAAATTATCAAAACAATGATTGTCGCAGAACCAAGTAAGCTGACCGAAATCATCAGCAAGTTACCACAAGAACTTAAGACTCAGTTTACTATCGTGCAAAGTGCACCATTCTTCTTAGAGTTCTTAAACCCAAATTCAAACAAGGGTGTGGGTATTGAAGCAATCGCTAAACATTTGGGGATTACAGCGAAAGAAGTGATCTGCATGGGCGATGCTGAAAACGACCACCATATGCTTGAATACGCGGGCATGGGTATTGCGATGGAAAACGCAATGGAAGAAACCAAGAAACTGGCGGATCACATCACAGCGAGCAACGACGACCATGGTGTAGCGGTCGCGATTGAGAAGTTTATCTTCAACTCATAAACGCTCATCAGCTATAGTGATAATTACTTTTTGCTTGTTGCACAAATGACAAAGGCTGTGCACTGCACAGCCTTTTTTGATTTTATATTAGTCGGTTCGCCTACTCTCTTTTCCATGGCAGACGAAACGCCACTACACCAAATAGAATCAAGATTGGGAAACGTAAGGTCTCAACGATAAATGAAGCGATGCCACTGAATGAGACGAAACTTCCTGCCCAGCTAATCAGCAGATTCCCCGCTAACAACATCGCCATCACTCCAAATACAATCTTGAATGAGAACTGGCCGACCAAAGGCTTCGAATCCGTTAACGTTACTAAGCATGCAATCGTCATCAAAATTGCCACCCAGAAAGAGAATGTTGGCAGTGGCCATATCACCGTGAGAACAATCGACAGTAAGCACAATACCCACCAGACACCTTTAGAGCTTAATAAGGCACTAATATCAACATCAGGTTTCGCATCTAATCTCACGATGTGCCAAGTCGTTAACGCGCCCAGTACGCCTCCCATTAAGACATCACTAAAGAACGCACTGCCTGAATAAGACGTAAATAGCATAATCCACAATAGGCCCGCGAGCACTATCAAAATCGATTTTTGCTCCAAGAGGCGCTTTAGTTTCCAAAAGACTAACAAAGTTAAACTCACCCACAAGCCAGCCAATAAACTTGGGAAGCTATAGCCACTGCTCATCACTAGTTTCAATGTTGGCAAGTAAGCATGCGGACGTGGAAAACCAAACCCTTGGTGGGCGATTAAAGTGAGCAGTGTCACTGAAATCAAAGTGAAGCCAAACTTCAACGCGAAGTTACGGCCAAAATGCCAAGCAATTAGCGGCAATATCACGATAAAAACCCATGGCTTCGCTAACGAGTCAGTTAAAAGTACAGTATTCGCAAACAAGCTTGGCATCTTATCGAACGCGTTTTGAAGCGACACAATCCAATTTAGTTCAACTTGATGGACTTGGGGTGCCGCGCCCACCAGCTCAGTCACATACGTCACAGGTTGATCTGTCGCAGATAAAAACAACTCATTAATCTCTGACCACTGCTCTGGGTAACGATATTGCTTTGCTTCCAACTCAATGGGAGGAAGTAACATCGCTCTACTAACTTCCACGCCATAATGAGGAGCAAACCATATAGGTAGTTCAAAACCACCTAGCTCATTTCGAGTTTGAAAACTGATCACTTCAGAGTCAGAGACACAATCATATACAACGGCACTGTCGGTATATCCCAACACATCACCGACCGTCACGGACAAGCCCGCCTCTTCCCAAGTTTCTCGTTGCGCTGCGATGGCAGGCGGCTCACCAGAAACCACAGTGCCTCCCGGTAGAGACAATTGCCCCGTGATCAATTCATCAACCAACACGATTTGGTTATCAGCACGTACTACACACAAAGCGCCCGCGATATGATCGGGCAAAGTGTTGTTAGCCCAAGCGGAAGTAGTACTCAAAAGAGACAGTATGAAAACGAAAAAATATCTAATAACCAACGAGTTTACCTAAAAAATAATAGAAGAAATTTAAGACTGCTAATACACGAGTCTATTGTAATCAAAGCCACACAAAATCGCTGTCTACGTTTTGTGCAAAGCCTTCCTCATCCATTGAATGTGAGGTGTGAACCCCATTTTTTGATAGAAGTCCTTGGCAGGTGAATTAAAGTCCCAAACCTCTACAAAGACTTGTTCAACGCCATAATCATCAAAAGTACTTTCAACTTTGTTAAACAACTTTTCAGCAATTGATTCTTTTCGATAATCAGGTAAGACAAACAGTTCATCGACACTCCCCATCGGCACCGGTTTACTCACCGTTGAGATAAGCTCACAAAAATGTCCGGAGATAAAGCCAACAATTAGTTCACCTTTTAATGCCACGTAGACTAAGCATTCAGGATCATCTAAGTAACGTGCAATGCTTTTTTCCTGCTCAATCTCTTCTGCCGTTTTAAAGTGCTCTGGGCTTGCAAGGTTGTGGTGATGGTGGAGATCGAACATTAACTCGTTAAGTTGTTCCAAATCCGCGTGCTTTGCGGCCCTTAAGGTGACATTCATGACTATTGCGCTTTTCAAACCAAATTAATATCTAAACTGAGTCTAGTTTACTTGGCGTGAGTATCTATACAAGTTATTGAATTAATTCATTGTTTGAAGTGTGTATTTTAGATACAAAAACGACCACATTACGTGGCCATTCTGTTTGAATTATTTTGAATTAAACGAATATCGAAGCTATGGCTTTTGCTGTAGCTTCAGATTTATGCACCGTTATCTTCTTTCTCTTCTTTGAGATCAGCAAGTTGTTGTTCCAATTCAATAAGCTTAATTTCAGCCTCAACTTCAGCAACTCGTTTTTCTGCATCGGTGCGATTGTCTTGCGCTAGACCGTCAGCAGTAACTTGGGTTCGTTGTGCGTTTCTTGCATCGTCCGTATCTTTCATTGAACCCGCAACGCCACCGGTCACGCCACCTAATGCAGCGCCCTTTACGGCTAAACTCGCATCTCCAGTTAGAGCGCCTGCTGTCGCTCCTAATAAAGCACCCCCCACAGCACCACGATTACGTGCGGCATTCTCATTTTCGTTATCCATTGCTGGTGATGCGCAACCAGAAAGAGTCACAATCAGTGTCGCTAAAAGAAAAGGTTTAGTGAATTTCATAGGAGTCTCGCTTAGTTCTTCGTTTGGAGTAAAGCCATCTTAAGCAGATCCGTTAACCAGATAAATAAAGCCACCTTTAGACGATACATCATACTTAGCTATGTATTTCGCAGTTAACACATAACCGATTGATGACGTATCGCATTGGTGTACCTAATTCATCAGACACAAAAAAGGCGACCAACAAGGTCGCCTCAATCACTCTTTCTCTATAATTATTCTCTTTCAGATGTCGCTCTTAGCCTTTGGACCAAAAGTTTTGCATATTTTCTGCACTAGGTGGTGGCCTAACACCGCAATCTCGATAATGATTTTTATCGCCTATCCCCAGTATCTTGCCATTTTCGTCATCAATCATTGCGGCAACTTTAACACCGTCTCCCACATGACGAGTCAACACGACAATTTCACCGGCTCTTTCAGACCTTACCGCGCCTAAGATTTGATATTCGTAGCGACCTTTCCTTGAATTAACGATCATCTTCGAGTTAATCGGGTCGGCTTCATACCCCACGCCCATATCAAAAACTGCTTGATAGAGATCGACGCCAGTCTTGGACACACATTTAAATATCTTGGGATGACTCAATGGCTCTAACAACGCTCTACTCGCTTCATCCTTTGAAATACTGGCACTAGCAGCACTACTGACCAGTAAAGCAATCAACAAAAAGTAAGCTCGCATAAAAAGACCTCAATATGTGGGATTCATAATGAGGTCATAGTAAACGCAATGGATAAGCGGATGAATAAAGTAGAGTTTAGGTAAACTATCACGCTAGGTTATGTATAAATCAACAAGCCGAAGGTGAGATTACCTAAACTGCGACGTCTACTTGCCGAGCTTTTCAGCAATTTCAGTTAAGCTGGTAGGGTCGTCAATCGTCGAAGGCACCACATATTGTTCACCTTCTGCGATCTGTCGGATAGTTCTGCGTAAGATCTTACCTGAACGTGTCTTGGGTAGTCTCTCAACAACCAAGGCTTGCTTAAAACAGGCTACCGCGCCAATCTCATTGCGAACCTTGCCAACCAACTCCGCTTGTAACTCAATGCCATCGACTTTTACGCCATCTTTCAGCACAACGAAACCAAGAGGTAACTGCCCTTTTAAGTCATCGTGAATACCGACTACCGCACATTCTGCAATGGCTGGGTGACCACCCACAATCTCTTCCATTTCTCCCGTCGACAGACGGTGTCCCGCTACGTTTATCACATCGTCGATACGGCCCATGACAAATAGATACCCATCTTCATCAAGATAGCCACCGTCCCCAGAAACATAATAGCCCGGGAACTGACTCAAATAGCCGGATTCAAACCGATCATGATTGCGCCATACCGTGGGTAAACAACCAGGCGGCAATGGTCGTTTAAGTGCCACAAACCCTTGTTGATTCGTTTGTGCGATTTCACCCAACTCATTGAGGATCTCCACTTGGTAACCGGGTACTGGCTTGGTTGAAGAACCCGCTTTTACAGGCAAAGATTCAAGCCCTGTTGGATTGGCAGAAATAGCCCAACCCGTTTCGGTTTGCCACCAGTGGTCGATAACCGGTTTATTGGTATGAGATTCAACCCAATCCAATGTTGGCGGGTCCAAACGCTCGCCAGCCATGAAAATCGACTTGAGTGATGATAAGTCATACTTGGTGAGCAACTCACCTTCAGGATCTTCTTTCTTAATGGCTCTAAATGCCGTTGGAGCAGAAAACAATACATCGACGTTGTATTCTTCACACACACGCCAGAATGCGCCGGGATCTGGCGTTCTGACTGGCTTGCCTTCAAACAAAATGGTCGTGCAGCCATGAATCAATGGCGCGTAAACAATGTAGGAATGACCCACAACCCAGCCGACATCAGAAGCCGCCCAAAATACACCATCTTGCGGCATATCGTAGATAGTGCTCATCGAGTATTTCATGGCAACCGCATGACCACCATTATCGCGCACCACGCCTTTTGGCTTACCCGTCGTTCCTGATGTATACAAGATATATAGTGGGTCAGTTGCTAGAACAGGCACGCACACATGAGGTAATGCATCGCTAACCGCTTGCTGCCAAAGTACATCACGTTCATTGTTCAATTCGGCGAGAGACTGCTCTCTTTGGAATACCACCACTTTTTCGGGCTTCCAACGACTGTCCATGATCGCGCGATCGACCATCGGCTTATATGGCAGGACTTTGTTTATCTCGACACCGCAGGAGGCAGTAATCAACACCTTGGGCTCGGCATCTTCAATTCGAACGGCAAGCTCATGAGGAGCAAAACCACCAAACACCACCGAATGCACCGCGCCTAGTCGTGCACAGGCCAACATTGCCATTGCCGCTTCAGGAATCATTGGCATGTAGATCACCACACGATCGCCTTTGGTTACGCCTTGTGTGGCTAACATGCCTGCGACTTTTGCCACTTGGTCACGCAATTGATTGTAAGTGTACGAGGATTGAGTTCCTGTAACTGGAGAGTCGTAAATCAGCGCCGTATTGCCACCTCGCCCATTTTCACAATGATAATCAAGCGCCAACCAGCACGTATTCATTACCCCATCAGGAAACCAACGCTCAATACCGTTATCGTCAGTTTGTAATATCGTTTTTGGTGGTTCAAACCAATCTATCGCTTGTGCTTGCGTTTCCCAAAACGAATTGGGGTCTTCCCTCGCCCATTGGTACTCGGTGATGTAATCTGTTTTTCTATTCATTCGATTCGTAGCAGACATAGTGCCTCCTCCATGATTCATCCATTCTTCCAAGCGCCTAGCTTTTGGCCGTTCACTTGGGTGCACTCTTTTCTCAGCGTTGTGTTCGTGAACATTTAACCGTTCACGACAATCGCTTTACTTAGGAAAAGGCACACGGATGGCACCTTCCATGATCACTCGGGCACTACGACTCATTATCGCCCTTTCTATTTTCCAACCGCTTTCGGTCTGCAAAGCTTTAGCTCCCACCTTTAAGGTTCCTGATGGATGGCCAAAGTTCAAAAAATCACGGGAACCCTCACCGGCTGCCAAGTTCACTAACGTACCCGGAACACTCGCAGCTGAAGCAATGGCGACTGCAGCTGTGCCCATCATGGCGTGATGCAGTTGCCCCATAGACAAAGCTCGCACAAGAAGGTCGGTATCGTCAGCTAATACCGATTTACCACTTGAAGCTTGATACGCTTGAGGCTTAGCAACAAACGCGACTTTCGGTGTGTGTTGGCGTGATTCCGCTTGTTCTAAGGAATCGATTAACCCCATTGCAACTGCGCCATGTGCTCGGATGGATTCAAACAATGCCAAGGCTTTTGAATTGCTGTTGATATCCGATTGAAGCTCTGTGCCTTGATAACCAACCGATTCAGCATCAACAAAAATGGTTGGTATTCCTGCGTTGATGTATGTCGCTTTGATGCAGCCCAATTCGGGAACATCTAAAAAATCGACAACATTCCCTGTTGGAAACATTGAACCACTCGCATCGGCTGGGTCTAGGAAATCAACTTGGATTTCAGCAGCGGGGAAAGTGACACCATCGAGTTCAAAATCACCTAACTCTTGGACTTCACCTTTAACGATGGGCACGTGAACAATGATGGTTTTCTCTATGTTCACTTGCCATACTCGCACCTCGACCACGCCGTTTTCTGGAATACGATTCGAATCAACCAATCCACTATGAATAGCAAATGGGCCTACTGCTGCAGATAGGTTTCCGCAGTTACCACTCCAATCGACAAACGGCTTATCTATCGCAACTTGACCGAAGAGATAATCAACATCGTGATCGGCTTTACTGCTTTTCGAAACAATAACAGTTTTACTGGTACTGGATGTTGCGCCACCCATGCCATCGGTTTGTTTACCATAAGGATCTGGACTGCCAATGACTCGCAGAAGTAATGCGTCTCGAGCTTCTCCGGCAACTTGCGCCGATTCAGGTAAATCACTTAGGTTGAAGAAAACGCCTTTGCTCGTCCCGCCTCGCATATAGGTCGCAGGCACTTTTATCTGTTTAGTGTTCATCACAAGCTCCTACTGGGCGAGAAAGTCTTTGGCGAAACGTTGCAACACGCCACCAGCGCTATACACGTTCACTTCGTCTGCTGTGTCTAATCGGCAAGTTACTGGCACATCAAGCTTTTCACCGTTTTTACGAGTGATTACTAGAGCCAAATCAGAACCAGCTTCAATGTCGCCGTAAACGTCGTAAAGCTCGGTGCCGTCCAGTTCTAAAGTATTTCGATCCGTTCCCGCTTTAAACTGCAAAGGCAACACGCCCATGCCAACTAAGTTGGTTCTGTGGATTCGTTCAAAGCCTTCAGCCACAATCACTTCAACACCCGCTAAGCGCACCCCTTTGGCTGCCCAATCACGTGATGAACCTTGTCCATAATCGGCACCCGCAACAACAATCAAGGGTTGTTTACGGTTCATGTAGGTTTCTATCGCTTCCCACATTCGCGTAACTTGACCTTCGGGTTCAACCCTTGCCAATGAACCTTGCACGACTTCTCCTGCGTCCTTCACCATTTCGTTGAACAGTTTAGGGTTGGCGAAGGTTGCTCGTTGTGCGGTTAAGTGATCACCTCGATGGGTCGCGTAAGAGTTAAAGTCCTCTTCCGGCACTTCCATTTTGGTGAGGTATTCCCCCGCAGCGCTCGAAGCGAGAATCGCATTTGAAGGAGATAAATGATCCGTAGTGATGTTGTCACCCAGAATCGCTAAAGGTCTCATCCCTGAAAGGCTACGCTCTCCCGCAAGAGCCCCTTCCCAATAAGGTGGTCTGCGTATATAGGTACTTTGAGGTCGCCAATCATAAAGTGGCTCAGTAGTCACCTGATCCTCGTCTGGCTGGAACATTTTTACGTAGATTTGTTGGAATTGCTGTGGCTTTACATGCTCACCGACAACGGCATCGATCTCTGCATCACTCGGCCATAAATCACTTAAGTAGATTGGCTTTCCATTGCTGTCCGTACCTAAACTGTCTTTCTCGATATCAAAGCGAATCGTGCCAGCCAAAGCGTAAGCAACCACCAATGGCGGTGAGGCTAAAAACGCTTGCTTTGCATAGGGATGGATTCGACCATCAAAGTTTCGATTCCCCGATAATACAGCGGTTGAGTACAGGTCACGGTCGATGATCTCTTGTTGGATTTTAGGGTCCAACGCCCCACTCATTCCGTTACAGGTAGTACACGCATAACCGACGATACCGAAGCCTAGTTTTTCCAGTTCAGGCAACAAACCGGCGGACTCAAGATAAAGCTTGGCAACTTTAGAACCAGGAGCAAATGATGTTTTCACCCACGGCTTGCGAACTAATCCAAGTTGATTGGCTTTCTTAGCGACTAAAGCGGCAGCGACGACATTTCTTGGGTTACTGGTATTGGTACAAGACGTAATCGCCGCAATGATCACGGCACCATCGGGCATCTGATCATCGCTGTACTGCTTAGCATGTTGGTCTTTCCAAGATGCTTGACTGATTCCTTGTTCAGCCAGCTGTCTGGTTGGCAAACGACGATGTGGATTGGATGGCCCTGCAAGATTGCGCTCAACCTTCGATAAATCAAACTCTAATACACGCTCATATTGAGCAGAGTCTAGATCATCAGCCCATAACCCAGTTTGTTTGGCGTAAAGCTCTACCAATTCAACTTGTTCAGGCTCTCGCCCTGTAAGCTTGAGGTATTGAATGGTCTGCTCATCGATGTAGAACATACCCGCAGTCGCACCGTACTCTGGCGTCATGTTAGATATTGTTGCGCGGTCACCAATGGTCAGTGCACGCGCCCCTTCACCGAAGAATTCCAAATAGCTTGAGACCACTCTCTCATTGCGAAGAAACTCAGTAATGGAGAGCACAATATCCGTCGCGGTAATGCCTTCTTGTCTCTGACCGGTAAGTTTAACGCCCACGATGTCTGGTAAACGCATCATAGACGGACGACCGAGCATCACAGTCTCAGCTTCCAAACCACCGACACCTATTGCAATAACACCCAGAGCATCAACATGAGGAGTATGACTGTCGGTGCCGACACAGGTATCGGGAAACGCGATACCCTCTTTGGATTGAATCACCGGAGACATTTTCTCCAAGTTAATCTGGTGCATAATTCCATTACCCGCTGGGATCACGCTCACGTTTTTAAACGCGGTTTTACACCATTCAATAAAATGAAAACGGTCTTCGTTTCTGCGCTCTTCAATCGCGCGGTTTTTATCAAATGCTTCGCTATCAAACCCGGCATGTTCCACTGCCAAAGAGTGATCAACAATCAGTTGAGTTTCGACCACTGGGTTCACCTTGGCAGGGTCTCCGCCTTGATCGGCAATCGCGTCTCTTAATCCAGCCAAATCTACTAGGGCTGTTTGACCTAGAATGTCATGACACACCACTCGCGCAGGATACCAAGGAAAATCTAAGTCGCTCTTGCGTTCAATGATCTGCTTTAAGCTGTCTTCAAGGGTTTCAGGATCACAGCGTCTTACTAATTGCTCTGCCAACACTCGCGACGTATAAGGCAAGGTTTTATAAGCGCCCGGGGATATTGCTTCTACCGCTTCACAAGCGTCGAAATATTCTAAACCCGTTCCCGGTAAAACCTTTCGATACTTGTTTTCATCAAGCTCTTGGTTTCTTTCAAGTTTTACATCAGACATACATCCACCATTATCTGTTAAATTCTATTCGTTGTTTCTTGAGGCCTTGTCGTATGAAGACGGAAGTCACCTCAGACATAAGTCGGCTCGTTATAGAGGGCTAACGTAGATGAATAGGTAGCCAGTCTTGATGCTCTGGCCCGGTGTAGTCTGCACTTGGACGAATGATGCGATTGTTTTCTCTTTGTTCGAACACGTGTGCTGTCCAACCTGTGAGGCGGCTCATCACGAAGATCGGAGTAAACAGTTTGGTTGGGATGTCCATGAAGTGGTAGGCCGATGCATGGAAGAAGTCAGCATTACAGAACAGCCCTTTCTCGCGCTTCATTACCGCTTCAACACGTTCTGAAACGGCATAAAGCTGTTTATCACCCGCCTCTTGAGCTAGCTCTTTTGACCAACGCTTGATTAGAGTGTTTCGTGGATCGCTCTCGCGATAAATGGCATGCCCGAAACCCATGATTTTGTCTTTGTTGGCGAGCATATTCATGATGTTCGCTTCCGCTTCATCTGCGGTTTGCCAATCTTGGATCATTTCCATCGCAGCTTCGTTTGCACCGCCATGTAAAGGGCCTCGCAACGTACCAATCGCTGCAGTGACACACGAGTGAATATCCGACAACGTTGATGCACACACACGAGCCGCAAAGGTTGAAGCATTAAACTCATGTTCCGCGTAAAGAGTTAGCGAGCAGTGCATCACCTTTTTATGAAGTTCACTAGGCGCTTTATCCGTTAGCATCTTCAGGAAGTAACCACCCAAACATGCTTCGCTTTGGTCTTCAGTATCTATACGCACACCATCATGGCTAAAGCGGTACCAATAACAAATAATCGCAGGGAAAAGCGCAAGCATTCGTTCAGTCGCGGGCAGTTGCTCAGAAAAATCAGTCTCTTGCTCTAAATTACCCAACATTGAACAACCCGTTCTCATCACATCCATTGGATGAGCGTCTGCAGGAATAAGCTCTAATGCTACTTTCAAAGGTTGAGGCAAGCCGCGTAGGCCAACCAACAATGTTTTGTAATCGTCTAACTCTTTTGCATTGGGTAAATGACCTCTTAGTAGCAGGTGCACCACTTCTTCGAACTGAGCATGATTAGCAAGGTCGGTAATATCATAACCACGGTAGGTTAAGCCGGTACCTGATTTTCCTACCGTACATAGCGCCGTGGTTCCCGCACTTTGGCCACGTAGACCAGCACCACCGATTGCAGGTGTGCTTGTTGTTTTTGTGCTTTGTTGTTCTATTTTTGAAGCATTTTCGACAGCTGCTTTATCACTCAAAGATACAGACATGGTGAACTCCTTTTCTGTGTTAGCCGCCTGCACTCTTTGGTGCTGCCTGTTTATGTGTCCGGTGATCTTTATCATCGGTACTGGACATGGCGACTAACCATTTCACGTTATTGGATTAAGTTGATTTTTGATTAATTGAAACTGGTTTTACCCTTCACTTGAAAACAACTGATCAAGCTTGTTCTCGTATTCGTGGTAATTAAGGTGTTCGTAAAGCTCTTTACGGGTTTGCATTGAATCCAACAGAGCTTCTTGATTGCCTTCAACTAACAAGTGCTTGTAAACATTCTCCGCCGCCTTGTTCATCGCGCGGAATGCACTCAATGGATAAAGCACCATGTCGACACTTGATTGGGCCAACTCGTTACAGTTATAGAGCGGCGTTTGGCCAAACTCAGTGATGTTAGCCAAGATAGGTACATGCTTACCCGTTGCTGATTTCAGCGCTGCCGAGAACTTCACGTATTGATCGAGTTGACTCATAGCTTCAGGGAAAATCATGTCTGCGCCCGCTTCAACACACGCAATTGCTCGTTCAATCGCACTATCAATGCCTTCAACCGCCAATGCATCGGTACGAGCCATAATCACAAAGCTGTCATCGGTTCTGGCATCGGTTGCCGCTTTGACTCTATCGACCATCTCTTGTTGGCTCACAATCGCTTTATTTGGCCGATGACCACAGCGTTTCTGAGCGACTTGATCTTCCATGTGAATTGCTGCTGCGCCTGCCTTCTCCATAGCGCGAATCGTACGTGCAATATTGAATGCGCCACCAAATCCCGTATCGATATCCACCAGCAATGGCAGATCACACGCGTTGGTAATACGTTCAACATCCACCAACACATCGTTCAATGTCGTAATACCTAAATCAGGCAAACCATAAGACGCATTGGCGATACCTCCACCCGACAAATAGATCGCCTGATGCCCTAAGTTCTTTGCCATCATCGCGCAATACGGATTCACCGTACCGACGATCTGCAATGGGTCGTTGTCTTGCACAGCTTGTCGGAACTTAGCTCCTGCTGATAACTTCATAATGACGCTCCCTGTTAATTGTTTATTTCTAGCTAATCTTTAAGACTTACGGCTTTTGGTTATCGCCAGCACTGATCTGCTGACAGGTTCCAATGGTCGCTTAATCAAGATCTTTGGATTGAATTTGTTGTTCTATAAGCAATCGACTACCCGAGATGTGTCGTCGCATTAGCATTTCTGCTAGCTCTTCATCGCGATTACGAATTGCTTGTAGGATGTATTTGTGTTCATCGAGCGCCTCTTTTGGTCGAGACTGAGCCCTAGGCGATTGATAGCGATACATGCGTAATAGGTGATAAAGCTCATCACACAGCAGCGAAATGAGTTTGCTGTTACGACTCGCTTTGATAATGCGGTAATGGAAATCAAAATCCCCATGTTGATGAAAGTAAGAAGAACCTTCGACTTCATCGATGTGCTTTGAGTGTGTCGACAATAATCCTTCAAGCCCGATAAGCTCTTCTTGCGTGATATGTCGCGCTGCTAAGCGAGCCGCCATGCCTTCCAATGCCTCTCGCACCGCGTAAAGCTCTAGCAGTTTGTCTGCCGAAAAAGTAATAACTCGAGCGCCGACATGTGGAATACGTTCTATCAGGCCAAGTCCTTCAACACGCATTATCGCTTCACGTAATGGACCTCGGCTTACCTCAAAGCGTTTAGCCAATTCAGGTTCCGAGATCTTACTGCCCGGAGCTAATTCACCGTTAACAATCGCTTCAACGAGGTACTCAGTCAGATTTTCCGACTTGGTGTTTTCTTTGTCGCTCACACGTGTTTTCGTGTTTGCACTTAAGGTGAGGTCTTTTATCGCAGTATTCATATTCACGCTGCTCACTTCTGATTGCCGACCCTAACTGTCAACAATTTCATAACATGAACATAAAATACACGATCAAATTGTCGACAATCAAGCAGATTGTCGACAATTTAGACTAAGGTAGTATTTTTTATATACGATAAAAACTCCTCCAAAAGGACACTGAAAACAACTTAAATACTTGTTATTTATTAATTTAAACAGGACAACAACAACCAGCCCGATACCTACTCTAAAGTCATTTAAAATCGATGTGTCGACAACTTATAGCCAAACTGGTCAAAAGCAGCCCCGTTTGTGCCTATCCACCAGCTCACCGATAAACAGATATAAAAAAGGCGCACTCATGTGCGCCTTTCATTCATCGAACCCGTTCTAACAAGCCAACCTTTAATCAAGCTATCTGACGAGTGACTTCGAGGTATTTGCTGATATCGACAAAATCAATCTGTTCTGGTTTGAGATACTCTTCTGCATAACGCAGGTGAGTACCGCTGGTTAAGAACAATCTAAACAGTTCGATATCAAGATGCTCGTCCAACGCCATTTTATACATGATGTCTACAGCAACACTGATTGGTTTCGCCTTCTTATAAGGCCTATCCGCAGCGGTTAACGCTTCAAAAATATCTGAGATCACCAGAATACGTTCTGGGATTGAAAGGTCATCACCTGTCAGCTTCCTTGGATAGCCTGTGCCTTTAAGGGTTTCATGGTGAGTCGACGCATAACGAGGCACACGGCTTAGCTCTTTCGGGAATGGCAGGTTTTCAAGCATCTTGATGGTACCAAGCATGTGCTCATTTATCTTAAACCTATCTTCAGTAGTTAAGGTGCCACGCGCAATACTCAGGTTATAGACTTCGCCCAGATTGTATAAGTGCTCAGGCACATCCATTTTTATTTGATATTTCGGGTCGAACTCTAACGGCCTATCTCTTTTCACTATATGTTCAGGCTTGTCACATAACAGCGGCTCTACCGCTGGTAAGCTTGAGCTCGATTCTCGATTCAACGCCTCTATCGGTGACAAACCAAGTTGATCATCAAAGTTACGTGTCCAAGTAGTCTCAGCTATCACGCGAATACGTGCGACTTTATCATCACTCATGAATTCACCACCAACGTTTGATGTCGCGATAAACTCAAAGTCCTCTTGTAACTGCTGTTTGGTTGACGCAAGTTCATCAGCTACCAGCTCAGCCGGTAGAGATCCTTCGAGTTGTTTTGTCAAAGCTGTAATTTCTGCATCACGCCAAAGCACTTCAAATCGAGTTCTCACCTCGTGAATTCGGTTGTAGTTAGCTTCTAGCTTCGTACCTTTATCGACGATGTGTTCCGGTGTCGTGATCTTGCCACAATCATGAAGCCAAGCCGCAATTCTAAACTCACGACGCTCATCATCATTTTCAAACTTAAAATCTTTGAAGTGCTCAGACTGTGATTTTTCAGCCACATCAGCCAGCATCAAACCCAGTTCTGGTACACGGTTACAATGCCCAGCCGTATAAGCGGACTTATCATCGATTGCTTGAGCGATAAGTTTAATGAACGACTCAACAAAGGCTTCTTGGGTCTGTTCATGTCGCTTAATCTCTGCAGCCATACCTTTCACCGCAATAGACAGTTCCCATACCTCTTTAATTCGAGTCTCAACAAGCTCGACACTGTCATAATCACGCATCTTGATCTTATGAGTCTCCTCCTCTAATTGACGAATAGGACGCACTATCGGTGCACCAAAAACCCAAGCAATAGGCAAGGTCAAACTCATCAGTAACATCGTTACGCCAACAGAGGTTGCTAGACGTTTATTGACTGTACTAAAGATTTCAGTTTCGGGAATCAATACCGCAAAATACTCAGAGTAGTGTTCGCCCGTGTCTATTTTCTTTAAATAGAGATGCTTGACCTCGCCATTCAACTCTACCCTTATCATACTGCCTTCAACCGTTGCTTCCTTAGCCAAATCATAAAGTTCAGTATAAGGAACCGTCGTATTCGTATTGAAGCCGGTATCATGGAGCCACTTTTTCGCTAAGGCATCAAGTTGTTCATCACCCAACCTACTGATAGCCTTATCAATAATTGGAAGCAATTGCTTATGCTTGCTCTGCAACACCAAATGGAATTGATTTGTGTAGTTCCGTTTTAGATCTTCTAGAGTCCCATTGACAACAAGGCCTGGTTGGAAAAACCTATCTAATGCAAACGAGAGTACGGGTTCAGCGTCTAAGAATGCAAAGTTCTCTCCGCTTTCAATTGAATTAAATGCAGACTCCAGGTTTTCAAACTCAACTAAATCAATATTCGGAAAGTCTTCCCTCATTTTAGGAATAACTGACCACCCAGATAAAATGGCAACTTTTTTACCCTCAAGTTCGGCATAATGAGTAACAACCTTCGCACCAACCTTTGTCACGATAGCAAACGGCAATTCATAGATTGGAGTTGTGTATAGACCATTTATGCCATTATTTTTATAATGCTGAACCGATTGCAGGCCATCAATACTTCCTTCTTGAAACTTACTGACAAGCTCGTCCCAAGAGAAACCATTCACAAATTCAAACCTGATCCCAGTCATCTCACCAATCATTTTGAGAAGGTCTATCGCATAACCGTTTGGTTTCCCCGCCACAGAAAAGTCCATCGGCCCCCAATCATTTTGATTAGAAACTAGCAGCGGAGGGGTATCGTTAACCAAGGTTTTTTGCTCAGATGATAGTATCAATGTTGATACATCAAACTCCGATTCCTGATTATTAACCTTGAGGTTGGACGCTATGATATTTCCCGATTTCGAATATAAGAAAGACTCAACCTTACTATCTTCCGCTAATCCAAGCGCCGTACCTGATAATTTGTTAGCCAAAGAAGACAACACAATATCAATACCAATCACATGTTGAATTTCAGATTCTATTTTCGACTCAAACGCTAAAGAATAAGTTTGTCCGGTAATTTGTAAATGCTGAAAAAGATATGGCTGAGTTTTTTCGACCGACTGAACATTGGCAGAAACATACCAAGGCCTGGTCGTTGGAAAGTAGTTGCTCTGCTCCGTAGTTGAGCTTCTGAGCGTAAACTCTTGGTCAAAGTATTTCGTTGTCCGGACTCGCTCCTGCCCTATATTTTTAATCTCAACCACAACCCAACGATCCGTTTGTTGTGCACCTATTTTTTCTCTAACGACAGGGGCAGATTCTAGATTAATAATTTGGAAGAAGTTTTCATCGGATGAGCCAATGTAAATACTATAAAAGAGAGGGTTATCTTTAATGGCTTCAGAAAGAATACTACGCGACTCTTCTTTCGATATTTTGTTACTGATTGACCGTTTCACTGAAGCAAGTAAACGCGCAGTGTTGGCTGCGTCAGAATCAATAGCGCCTATATAATCACTCAGGTCATGAGACACCATCGTCAATTTTGACAGTGTACTCTCCGTCGCCATTTTTTTACTGAAGTAATATTGCAGTGAAACCGCAACAACAGCGGTAAGAAATGTCGCGAGTAAAAACATTCCTCCAACAGTAAATCGTAACGAAATTTTTTTGTCTGTCATTATTCGATCCTTGAATAACCATTAGCTCAGAAATGTAACGTGCCAGCAATATTTATATTATTACAGTAGCACACCCCACCTAGCAACACATTATTCTATATATACAAGAGCGTCTCCCTATCCCTCTCTCTGTGTCACAATAAAGTACCTACTTTAATGATACCCAACAGTATAAAACGGCTAATAGTCAAAACAAATTGTTCACACAACCTTAAGAAAAAATGAGAATAATTATTTCTTGAAGAATCCTAGAGCCACCTCCCCGTGAACTTTATGAACTTTATTCACCCAATGTTCTTTATCCTCAATATCGCCGCATTGAAGACAATTCTTTAACACATCGTTAACTTTAACGTCATCTGCTAAGCAATACCCTACTCGTGTGTTTAGCAGCTGGATATAAAACATAAGTTTCTCTCCATTGAAGAGATCCCCTACATAAGGAACGTGAACCATGTTCAAGGCACTGAAACCTACTCTTGCGGCTTCTATCATCGCAGCAACCTTTTCTTTTAACACTTTTGCTGCTGACGTAGAAAAAATCCACTTCCTAATCCCTGGCGGCGCTGGTGGCGGTTGGGATATGACGGCTCGTGGTACGGGTGATGTATTAGTTAAATCCGACATCGTAGAAAATGTCTCTTTCCAAAACTTGTCTGGTGGTGGCGGCGGTAAAGCCATTGCACACCTAATCGAGACGGCTCAACGTCAAGAAGACACGCTGATGGTGAACTCAACACCTATCGTTGTGCGCTCGCTGACCGGTATCTTCCCTCAATCTTTCCGCGACCTAACACCAGTTGCAGCAACGATTGCCGACTATGGCGCAATCGTCGCGTCTGCGAATTCTAAGTACAACACTTGGGAAGACGTAGTAAAAGAGTTTGAAAGCAACCCACGTAAAGTGAAAATCGCAGGCGGCTCGGCTCGTGGCAGCATGGACCATCTTGTTGTAGCGGCAGCGTTCAAAGGCGAAGGTTTTGATGCGAAGAAAGTACGTTACATTGCCTACGATGCTGGCGGTAAAGCGATGGCGGCACTGCTTTCTGGCGAAACACAACTGCTTTCGACAGGCCTTGGTGAAGTGCTAGAAATGTCTAAATCAGGCCAAGTAAAAGTATTGGCAGTAACGGCACCAAAACGTCTTGATGCGGCACCAAACATCCCAACACTAACTGAGTACGGCAACGAAACAGTATTTGCTAACTGGCGTGGCTTCTTCGCGGCACCTGGCACTAGCCAAGCGAAAATCGACGAGTGGAATGTAGCTCTAGGCAAGATGTACAAGACCGATGAGTGGCAAGTGGTTCGTGACCGTAACGGTTGGATTGACAACTACAAAGCTGACAAAGATTTTTACGCCTTCCTAGAAGACCAAGAAAAACAGATGGGCGACCTAATGCGTGAGCTTGGTTTCTTGAAATAACTAACAACCATAGAGGGTCTATGTGCCCTCTTACTCTTTCCTTGTTTCGCCGTACATGAGTTAACTTCAAACTCCTTTGTTTATTCGTAGACGTATTACTAACGCTTGCCGATTCGTTGTAAACGCAAGTGGCTGATAAACCAGTACCGTAATTCGCTTACCTTTGGTTAGTGATCCCAGACATTCTTCATTAACTCGCTCATGTACGGCTTTTTTACTATTTATACCACCCCAAATGGAGTTGGATATGTCGGACTTACCAACCAAATTTCTGAGTAAGGAATCTTTGCTTTCAAAGGATCGCATCGGAGCCATGATCTTTATGCTGGCGTGCTTGTGCTATGGCTACCAAACCACGCTAATTCCTTTGTTCCCCGGTGACGAGTACGAACCCTTCACAGCAAGAACTTTACCTACCCTATTAACGTTTATCGGCATCGGCCTGTCGTTGATCCTACTAGTTACAGGACAACCGGACCAGAAGGTTTCATGCGACACCACGCCGTTGAACTGGAAGCTGCTCATTGGCTTTTTAGTGTTGATGGCTTTGTACGGTGTTGGACTGACTTATCTTGGCTTTGTTTTAGCAACTAGCTTCTTCTTGCTTGCTGGCTTTTACCTATTGGGTGAGCGCCGTAAATCTATTTTATTTGGCGCGTCATTTCCTTTCGTTATCGCGTTCTTTTTATTATTAACTCAAGGCTTAGATATCTACCTAGAGCCTGGCTTAATCTTCACTCTTTGGTAGGGATAACATTATGTTAGACGGAATTTTACAAGGACTTTCTACCGCTGTGATGCCAATGAACATCATGATGGTAATTGTGGGCTGCTTCGTGGGTACCTTCATTGGTATGCTCCCGGGGCTAGGTCCAATTTCAGCAATCGCGTTGATGATCCCGATTACATACGGCCTAGACCCTTCTTCTGGGTTAATCTTAATGGCAGGTGTGTACTACGGCGCAGTATTTGGGGGCTCAACGTCATCAATCTTAATCAATGCTCCAGGTTGTTCTTCAACGGTAGTAACCGCATTCGACGGCTACCCAATGGCACAAAAAGGCCAAGCAGGTAAAGCGTTGGCACTAGCAGCCTACTCTTCTTTCACTGGCGGTACGCTGTCAGCAATCATGCTTTTGATTGCAGCACCGGCTCTAGCAAGTGTCTCATTGAGCTTCCAGTCGTCAGACTACTTTGCATTGATGTTGTTAGGTCTATCGGCTGTAGCGGCGTTTGCAGGCCCAGGTCAGGTAATAAAGGCATGGATGATGACCATTCTTGGTTTGATGCTGTCTACTGTTGGTATCGATAAAGGCGTCGGTGTTGAACGTTTCACGTTTGGCCTAACAGACCTAATGGATGGCTTTAGTTTCCTACTTCTTGCTATGGCAACATTCGCTTTAGGTGAGACTTTAATGGGTATTTTGAAACCTGAGAAAGACACCAGCGGCGAAGAAAGCCAAAAGATGGCCGATATTGGCAGCATGAAAGTGACCAAAGAAGAGTTCAAAGAAGTAGCGCCCGTTTCGATTCGTTCTTCAATTCTTGGCTTCTTCACTGGCGTGCTTCCGGGTGCTGGCGCAACTATCGCAGCTTTCTTAAGCTACGGCATGGAACGCAGCCTAGCACCAAAAGACAAGCAGAAGGAGTTTGGTAAAGGCAGTATTCGTGGTCTTGTGGCTCCTGAATCAGCAAATAATGCAGCTTCGAGTGGTTCATTCGTTCCGCTACTGACACTCGGTATTCCGGGCTCTGGTACTACAGCAATTATGCTTGGTGCACTCATCGCTTATGGCATCCAACCCGGTCCTCGCTTGTTCGTTGAGCACCCAGATGTATTCTGGTCGGTGATTATCTCAATGTACTTTGGCAACATCGTGCTGGTTATCTTGAATCTGCCTTTAATCCCTTACATCTCTAAACTGCTAGCGGTACCAAGAACGGTACTACTGCCAATGATTATTTTTTTCTCAATCACAGGCGTGTACTTGGTGTCTTTCAACACGATGGATGTGTTTGTGATGCTAATTGTGGCAATGGCGGCGATAGCGTTAAGGTTGGCCAACTTCCCGCTCGCACCGTTACTGCTTGGCTTCATATTAGGTGGTTTGATGGAAGAGAACTTGAGACGCGCACTGATGATCAGTGATGGTGAACTCAGCTTCCTTTGGGAACGCCCTATCACAATGACCTTCACCATTTTAGCGGTATTGGTTCTATCTAGTCCTATTCTGGTTAAGCTGTTCAAGAGCTTTAGAGCGAAGCCTGTTGAAGTGTAAACTTGGCTTAGCTAGAAAAACAAAACGTAATAAAGGGAGCTTCAGGCTCCTTTTTCCGTAGCAGCTATTTCAAAAAACCGTAGCTCTAAGATGGTAGCAAACTCACAATCCGACTCCTGAAAAACACATATCCCTGATATCAATAACAAAATCAAGTAAGGTGATTCATCATTTAACGCATTGGATTCAAAACTATGGATTGGTTGATTCTATTCTTATCGGGAGTGATTGGCGGTGTGCTCAACTCAATTGCAGGAGGAGGCAGCTTCATCACCTTCCCCGCTCTATTGTTTGCAGGCGTTCCACCAATAGCAGCCAACGCGACCAATACCTTTGCTTCGT
Organism: Vibrio sp. 1F253; assembly: GCF_041439295.1. Lineage (NCBI taxonomy): Bacteria > Pseudomonadati > Pseudomonadota > Gammaproteobacteria > Vibrionales > Vibrionaceae > Vibrio > Vibrio sp. 1F253. The sequence goes on from NZ_JBGONU010000013.1 coordinate 85,229, forward strand.
GTGCTGGATACATTAGCGGAGCCTGCGCTCTACGCCACGAAATTCAATCTGGTACCAAACAACTCAAGCTCATTGTTGGACTATGTATAATTGGCGGCAGCATTGGTGCATTTTTACTACTACACACACCAGAAGCGCTATTTACTCAATCCGTACCTTGGTTATTGCTGTTCGCCGCTCTACTTTTTACCTTTGGTGGCACACTCAATAAATGGCTAAAGAAAGTAACCGCTAAACATAAGCACGCCACCAGCGCAGGCGCGTTCTTTTCAGCTGTATTGCTTTTGATCGTGTGTGTTTATGGTGGTTATTTTAATGCAGGCTTAGGCATTGTGACATTGAGCTACTTGGCACTGGCAGGGTATACCAATATCAACGTGATGAATGGCATCAAATTGTTGGTATCGGCATGCGCATCACTCGCGGCAATCGTGTTCTTTGTTGTGAATGGTTCGATTGATTGGCCGTCAGGCATGGCCGTTTTGTTTGGGACATTGGTCGGTGGTTACTATTCAGCAAAAGTTTCTCGTCGTATCCCACAACAATATGTTCGCACCACAGTGATCATCGCGAGCTTTTTGATTACCGCTTACTTCTTCTATGCTAACTAGGTTCTATACCAACTAGCTTTTATTCGAACTACTTCGTGCAGCAATCACGGTTTTCGTTAGCAAAACACAACGCAAATCGTTAAGTATAAAGAATTGACAAAGCCCCTCGACTGGTTATTTTATGAACTATGAAATAGCCAAGCTAAAATATGTGAGGCGAGTCCTTCAATTAGCAAATTTGATAACAATTTAGACTATTTTTTAGCCTTTATTTTGCCAAAGGTGGGATAATTCTCCTGTCGAAAGTGAGACTTCATTAGGAGGCGTTATGAACATTAAACTCGGTCATGTCATGTCATCAAGTCGACTCATTTGCTTTGTCGCTTTTCTCGCTGCCACATTCGCGTGGATTCTAAAAATGCCCGCTCTTTTTTCTGTGTCAGCGCTATTCTTACTGATCAGCGCTATTGTCTATGTCGTTGATCTTTGGAAGAATCAAAGAAAGAACCGCGAAGCTTAAGACGAACGACTAAAGCAACACGCATTAAAAAAGGAGCACTTAGGCTCCTTTTGTATTTTTCAGTCAAGGCTTTGTCTATCTAACGATGCTCAACTTACGCCTTTACATAAAGACGTTAAAACTAACGACGCCCTATTAACGACGAAAATTACGACCGTTGCCGCCACGACGCTCTTTAAATGCTGACGCTGCTTTAGCTTGTGATGCTAGAATCGATTCAACCGTTAATTCCATTGGCTCACGAGGTTCTAACCCGTGACGGAATGTACGTGAACGCGGAGGCATCTGGTATTCGATATCAGAAGCTTTAGGCATGCGCTTGAAACGGTAAAGGTAGAAATTCTCTACTTTCTCACGAGCCCACTCTGTTTTCTTCAAGTATTTAACGGCACTTGCTACTGTCGGCTTAGTGTTAAAGCAGTTCATGCGCATTGCTGCATCCAAAATTTCCCAACCGTAATGATCCACTAATTCGTTGATCATAGTTTCAAGCTTTAAGCCATGCAGTGGGTTGTTTTGTTGCAGTTCGATTCTTTCTTCTTCAGTCATAACATTACCTTTTCCAAGGCAACTAAAGGCCTTGAATTTACTCTAGAACACCGTCATCACTGACCGCTTCTAGCTCAATCATTTGGGCATATCATCCATTGCCCTTATCTATGCCTTTATGATGGCATAAAGCATGCTCGTTATCCTATTTATCTTTCAATTTAATTTTAATATGGTCACTTACCATCCTGATGTTGCGTGTAATACAGCCGCCCCTACTAAAAAGGGTCTGTCTTAAAGATCCACCAAACTAGCTCAAGTTAACAAAAACCATGATAGAAGAATGAAATATCCCTACTTTACCAATGGAATTTAAACTTATTAGAACGCAGTGTTGCTAATTAACAGCGAGGTGCTATGTTAGAAGTGGTATAGAAACCTACTAATAATGATATTAAACAATGATATAACTATAAATAAAGGTTGGCTTTGACCATGTTTGACTACTCCCAAATCAGCAGAGTAGCCGCCCAAGATAAAGACATTATCGCCATCGTTGATGATCTCTTTCGGCTAGCTCGCGAACATTACCCCATTCTGTCTAGGCTTTCGGTCGTGCTATGCAATGAAAATAGAGCATCGAACTATTTTGTTTCGGATACTCTGTGCCAAGAAGCCGAGCATCGCTACATCGAACAAGAACTTAAGCCAGAATCAGCGTTATCTAGAATGGCTGAGTCTTTAGATACTCGAATCATCCACGACCTCACCACCATTAGCCCAACCAAACAAATATCTCACCTGCTCGATATCGGTCATCAAAGCAGTTATACAACACCAATTCATCATCAAGAAAGTAATCTTGGATTTGTGTTTATCAATGCTTCATCAACAGGATTTTTTGCTAACCAAACTATTCAGTGTGATATCGCCTATCTCACTCAAGTCATCTCTAGCCTTTTCGTTCAGTGGTTTGAGCGCCAGCGTCACTTTCAATCTTCTTTAGCGATCGCTTTAAACATGGGTCATGCTCGAGATCCAGAAACCAAAGAACACCTAATTCGCATGGGTAAATACAGTGAACAAATTGCTCGCACGCTGTCGCACACCAAAAGGGAAATTACCCACCAATTCATTCATCGAATTCGGTTGTATGCGCCCTTCCACGACATAGGTAAATATCGAATTCCAGATAAGGTGTTATTCAGTAGCGCGCGTTTCAATGACGAAGAAAGAAACATCATGAACAATCACACCTTGTATGGCGAAGAGATGATTGATGACGTGGTTGCCCTATCCCACCACAGCTCGATGTGCAGTGAAGAGATTCAATTCATTAAGAATATTGTGCGCCACCATCATGAACGGTTTGATGGCTCTGGGTTGCCTGATGCTTTGAGTAACACAGCGATACCACTAGAGGCTCGAATAGTGACATTAGCCGATGTATTCGATGCGCTGATGAGCAAAAGAGCTTATAAGCACGCGTGGTCACTCGATGAAGTGATGGAATACATAGAAGCTCACTCGGGTTCGATGTTCGACCCAGAGTGTGTTGTGGCTCTTAAACAAAACCTAGACGGCTTTATGGCCATTCGGGAGCAATACAATGACGATGTTCAACCGCACGTCATGACGGCTTGAGCTGTAACGCCTTGGTTGTGTAGACCAAAGAAAACGCGAACCAACAAAAAAGGATGCCAATTGGCATCCTTTTTTTTCTAGTTTCAGCTGAAAGAACGAACGTGTTCTTTACTGATTCTAACTAACGATTATACGTCGTAAGTTGTAGAAGCAGTGTCGCCGCCTGTACCAGTCCAGTTTGTGTGGAAGAATTCACCACGTGGACGGTCAGTACGCTCATAAGTGTGAGCACCGAAGTAGTCACGTTGAGCTTGTAGAAGGTTCGCTGGAAGACGAGCGGTAGTGTAGCCGTCTAGGAACGTTAGTGCAGAAGTCATACATGGCATTGGGATACCAGATTCCATAGACTTAGCTGCAACTTTACGCCAAGCGCCCATGCAGTTGTCTAGGATGCCTTTGAAGTATGCATCTGAACCTAGGAAAGCGATTTCTGGGTTCGCTTCGTAAGCATCACGAATGTTGCCTAGGAATGCAGAACGGATGATACAACCGCCACGCCACATAAGTGCAACGTTACCGTAGTTTAGATCCCAGCCGTTTTCGTTCGACGCTTCACGCATTAGCATGAAACCTTGAGCGTAAGAGATGATCTTAGAAGCAAGTAGAGCCTGACGGATTGCATCAACCCACTCTTGCTTGTCGCCTTCAACTGGAGCAACAGTCTTGCCGAACAGTTTTTCAGCTTCAACACGTTGGTCTTTAAGCGCAGACAGGCAACGAGAGAATACAGACTCAGTGATTAGAGTCAGTGGGATACCCATGTCTAGTGCGTTGATACCTGTCCATTTGCCTGTACCTTTTTGGCCAGCAGTGTCTAGGATCTTCTCAACTAGCGCTTCACCGTCTTCATCTTTGTAGCCAAGGATGTCAGCCGTGATTTCTACTAGGTAGCTGTCTAGCTCAGTTTTGTTCCAGTCAGCAAATACAGCCTGCATTTCGTCGTGGTTCATACCTAGGCCATCTTTCATGAACTGGTATGCTTCAGTGATAAGCTGCATGTCACCGTATTCGATGCCATTGTGAACCATCTTAACGAAGTGACCCGCACCGTCGTTACCAACCCAATCACAACAAGGCTCACCTGCATCAGTTTTCGCAGAGATACCTTGGAAGATAGGCTTAACCGCTTCCCAAGCTTCAGGAGAACCACCTGGCATGATAGAAGGACCGAAACGAGCGCCTTCTTCACCACCAGAAACACCCGTACCGATGAAGTGGATGCCTTTCTCGCGAAGAGCAGCAACACGACGGTTAGTATCTGGGAAGTTGGTGTTACCACCATCAATGATGATGTCGCCTTTATCTAGAAGTGGTACAAGCTTGTCGATGAACGTATCTACAACGTCACCAGCACGAACCATAAGCATCACTTTACGTGGTGCTTCTAGCTTCTCAACTAGCTCTTCTAGAGAGTAAGCACCAACAATGTTAGTACCTTTAGCTGGACCTTCTAGGAACTCGTCTACTTTCGCAGCAGTACGGTTGTGAGCCACAACTTTGAAGCCGTGATCGTTCATGTTTAGGATAAGGTTCTGACCCATTACTGCTAGGCCAATTACACCGATATCACCTTTCATTATTTTATCTCCTTGCGGCTATTCGCACTTATGCGATAGCACTTGCTGCATTTGAATCTAGGAACCACTCTGTCTCACCAGTTTTAGACTGGATTTTCGCTGCCGGGTAAGGCAGTTCTGAAGCAGGAGTTGTATGAATTTCTTTAACGATCTCAACTTTACCTGCACCCAGTACTAGGTAGCTGATTCGTTTTGCTGCTTCTAAAACTTTCGCTGTTTTAGAAACACGGATCTGGCCCGACTCTGGGTGAGAAGCTAATACAGATAGGTTCTCATCTTGGTAGTCAGTTACACCCGGGAATAGTGAAGCTGTGTGGCCGTCTGCGCCAACACCTAGCAGAATCCAATCGAATACAGGCGTGCCGTTTTCTGTTGGAATCACGTCTGCCATTTCTTTCGCGAAACGCTCTGCTTCCGCTTTTGGCTCATCTTCACCACGGATACGGTGGATGTTTTCAGCAGGAAGGTTTACTTGTGTAAACAGCAATGCGTTTGCTTCGCCGTAGTTGCTTTCCACATCGTCTGGTGCCACGCAACGTTCGTCGCCCCACCAGAAATGAAGGTTATTCCATTGAATGCCTTCTGCGTATGGCGCTTGAGCTAAAAGCTTGAAAAGCATTTTTGGCGTGCTGCCACCCGACAATGAAATGTGAACAGGCTTGCCCTGCTCGCTGTAAGCTTTCATTTCGTTTGCTAGGTTTTCAACGACTAATTCAGGCGTTGCAAAGATCTTGTGATTGATCATAGTTCGCAGTAATCCGTATCTGTTAAGTTTTTGCATGGGAAACGCCATGCGCGGCCATCACGCTGCAGAAGCTCATCGGCTTCTTGTGGGCCCCAAGTACCACAAGCATAGCCAAACAGTGCTTGAGGATCTTGCTTGAAATCTAAGATCGGTTGAACGTACTTCCAACATGCTTCTACTGCATCGGTACGTGCAAACAGAGTCGCATCACCGTTCAGTGCATCAAGAAGAAGACGCTCATAAGCCGTTAGCATCTGAGTCTCAGGCAAGTCAGAGTAAGAGAAGTTCATTTTCACTTCTTTTGCTTTGAAACCTGCACCTGGCTCTTTCAAACCAAAGCTCATCTGAATACCTTCATCCGGTTGGATACGGATAATCAGTTTGTTCTCTGGTGCATCTTGACCAAACACTGGGTGTGGTGTGTTCTTAAAGTGAATCACAATTTCAGTCACACGTGTTGGTAAGCGTTTACCCGTACGTACGTAGAAAGGAACACCATTCCAGCGCCAGTTATTGATGTGTGCTTTAAGACCAATGTACGTTTCAGTACGAGAGTCGTCTGCGACACCATGCTCTTCACGGTAACCTAGTAAGTGCTGACCACGAACATCTGATGCTGTGTACTGACCTAACACTAAGTCTTTACGCAAATCATCTTCTTCTAATGGTTTCAGACACTGAAGTACTTTAACCACTTCATCACGAATAGAATCTGCATTGATTTGAGCAGGTGGCTCCATACCAACCATTGCTAGAACTTGTAGCAGGTGGTTTTGGAACATATCACGAACTGCGCCAGAACCGTCGTAATATCCGCCACGCTCTTCAACGCCAAGGAACTCAGCACCTGTGATTTCAACGTATTCAATGAAGTTACGGTTCCACAGTGGTTCAAACATCGCGTTTGAGAAACGAAGCACTAGAAGGTTTTGTACCGTTTCTTTACCAAGATAATGGTCGATACGGTAGATCTGGTGTTCTTGGAAGTGATGATGGATCTCTTCATCCAGCGCTTGAGCTGATGCAAGATCGTAACCAAATGGCTTCTCAATAATCAGACGACGCCAGCCGTTCTTCTCATCGTTCAGGCCATGCGCAGCAAGGTTTGCTGGAATCACACCGTAAAGGCTTGGCGGGGTTGCCAAGTAGAACAATGTGTTATGGTTTTCGAATTGGTAGTCTTGCTCAAGCTTATCCAGACGTTGTGCTAGACGAGCGTAATCGTCTACATCTGAAGTGTTGATCGCTTGATAATGCAGATGTTCAATAAATGCATTCAGCGTCTCTGGCTCAGTTTTTTCCATTTCCTGAAGAGACTTCTTCAGCTTCTCACGGTAAGACTCGTCGCTGTACTCAGTACGGCTCACTCCAAGAATCGCAAAGGATTCTGGAAGTTGATTGCTAGCATACAGGTGGTACAAAGCAGGAATTAACTTGCGGTAAGTTAGATCTCCCGACGCACCAAAAATAACGATGCTGCTGTTTTCAGGTATTACCATCATCTTTCCTATAAAAACAAGGTTTTTAGTATTCGCCAAAGGTATCAGCGACATACGAAAATAGATAATAGGTCTTGGCTATTACATCAATAGCGAGTGCCTATTACACTTGAGAATGCGTTTGGTAAACGAGGGTGAAAGCTATCACCTCTATTCGGGACAGTATTGTCTATGAGTATTTGATTTACATCAACCACTGTGAAAGCAATCGATTAAATATTGACTGATTTCGAACAAATTATAATCGATAAGTCAGCTGTTCTATCCGGAAGAAGAAGCAAATCGGCATTCTCAAACATTGTAGTCAAGAAAGAACGGTATCTGGTCGGTGGAGTGAGCAATAAGAAAGGGAGAAAAAACCAAAACCAGCTTACTCAACTGGCTTTATATTTATTTGATAGCATCGCGTTTATCTTTGTGACTTGTTGTCGCTAAATCTATCTTCTAGCTTTGTTGTAGCAGCGTTCTGGGCGACCTACTGACCCGTAATTTAAGTCAGCCACTAACTCGCCAGTCGTGATAAGGAATTCCAAATAGCGTCGAGCGGTGGTTCGACTAGCTCCAATACGTTCACCTGCCTCATCAGCTGTAATATCAGCAATGTCGGCTTGTTGGAAAATAGCTCTAATTTTATCAAGCGTTACACCATCGATCCCTTTCGGTAACGTAGAAACCTTTCGAGAATCTGCCTTGGCATTGGCTTGCAGCATCTTGTCGACCAAACCTTGGTTCAAGTCAGACACACTTTCAAACTCTTGCAGCTGCGATTGATACTTTTTCAGTGCCGCTTCCAAACGAGGAAACATCACAGGTTTCAGTAGATAGTCGACGACTCCACCACGCATCGCCTGTTGCAAGGTGTCGACATCTCGGGCAGCAGTAATCAAAATCACATCACATCCCTGATTACTACCACGAACGTGGTTCAAAATATCAAGTCCGCATCCGTCCGGTAGATACACATCCAATAAAACCAAATCAGGCTTTAAGATGTCCAATTGCATTAATGCTTCAGACTGTGTGGTCGCAATCCCGACCACATCAAAGCCTCCCATCTGTTCTAAATAACGATGGTGAAGCTCTGCAATCGCAATATCATCTTCAATGACCATGACTCTCGTGATTGCGTTCATTTATGTTCTTCCTTTAACCATGCTTTTTCCGTCACTACGATCTTTACTCGATCGCTCCGTGCTCAATTATTATTGTTGTTCTTCTTTCGGTAAATACACCGTCATGCGTGACCCAAAATCAGGGTTATCAACCATTTCTAATTGCCCTTGATAACGATCTGCAAGTTGCTTAATGAGATACAAACCAACACCTCGGTTCTGCTTCGCTTTGCTCGATACGCCTTTTTCGGTGAGTGCTTTGGTCGCCAAGTCTTTCGGCAAACCACAGCCCTTGTCTTCGACTTCCACTATGATTTCATTGCCAAAATCACTGATCGACACATCGATTACGCGACGAGCTGGTGCTATTGGCCCTTCTTGTTTAATTGCCATCATGGTGGCATCAAACGCGTTATCAATCAGGTTGCCAAGAATCGTCACGACATCCTCTGCGTTTAACCAAGCGGGTAATGCCTCAAGCCTTGACCCCTCTTCAACTTTAAGCTCCAAACCAATCTCTCGAGCTCGCTCTGTTTTGCCTAAAAGCATGCCTGCAATCAATGGATCTTTCACCGTCTCTCTTAAGAACTCAATTAAGCTCTGGTAATGAGCGGTTTCTTGACCAATCAATTGTTGAACAGAGTCCAGCTCGCCCATTTGAATCAAGCCACTGATCGTATTGAGCTTATTTTGATGTTCATGTGTTTGCGAACGAAGTAAGTCTGCATACTCTTTAGTTTGAGAAAGCTGATCGGTTAAATCGTTAATCTCATCTCGTAATCGAAAACTGGATACCGCCCCGACCACCTCACCCGCAACGATAATTGGGCTGCGATTAGCAATGATTCGCTTATTGTTCAGGTACAGCTCAACATCATGATCAGTGTCACCCGTTGATAGCAGCTGCTCTAAATCACTGCCTGGCAATACATCAGAAAGGCGCTGTTGATTAAGTGCTTTATCTCGGTCTATCGATAAAATATCGCAGGCACTCTTATTAATTGAACGCAAAATACCGCTCTTATCGATACTTAAAATGCCCTCTTTCACAGTACTCATGGTCACATCAAGTTCTACGTATAAACGGCCAATCTCTTCAGGCTCAAAACCCAAAATAGCGCGTTGAAAACGACGAGATACATAGCTTGAAATCACAGCATTAACCGCAACCACCAGCAAGGCCATCACAATCAAAAAGGCTAAGTAAGGTTCAATTCGATCTTGTAAAGAATCCAATAGATAACCCACCGACACTACCCCAATAACGGCACCTTGGGGGTCTTTTACCGCAGATTTACCACGGACAGAGAAGCCAAGTGAACCTTTAGCCGTCGACACATAAGACTCGCCCAATATCAACGCTTTTTGGTTATCGCCACCACGCATTGGTTTACCGAGCCTGTCATCATAAGGGTGAATCAGGCGGATACCTTTATCATCTCCCACAACGATAAACGCCGCACCAATGAGTTGGGTAAGGTTACGAAACTTAACTTGGGTTTCTTCAGACAGAACGTAGGGAACGCCGTTAGGATCCAACGTTCCATTTTCTTGAATAATGCTGGTGACAAGTGGCGATTCAGATAGAAATTCAGCAACACCTAACGCTTTCAAACCCATCTCTTGCTCTTGAGATTGTTTGATGTAGTAAAAACCAGCACCTGAGAGTATCAAAAGCTCAACAAGGCCAGTGACCGTCATGATAATCAGTAACCTTTTACGGAAACTGATACTGCTCCATTTCATATTCCACCGTCCCTAGTGTTAGACGAATGATGTTAACACCAAGTTAATCGCATGACCTTTCTAGGTACGTGAATTTGTGACTGCTACTCAACTAAATAATTGAGCAGATTGTTAATTGATAATCCTTTACGTTGTTCATCTCGATTAATCGTTCATTTTTAGAACGGATTAGCTTAAAAACCAAAATAAACGAATAAATATTGAGCTAGATCACTAAGCTTTTAGGTGTTTTTTAGGTTGTTTAAAATAAATACAATTATAATGGTTGCATATGAAGAAGTTTATTGTTGCCAAGCTATACGTTGCAATTTTAAGACTGCGCTTTAAACCGGAATTTCGGTTAACAGAAAGGCAACAACTCTTCACTCACTGGACGTATCGATAAGTAAAAGTTACTCGTTCGCCGTTACGAATGATGGACAAACGGATTAAGTATTCTCCCCTATTCATCCATCGCTATTTCAAACTCGGCTAGCCAGACAACGAAGAGGTGACTGATAAATCAGCGCCCAATAATAAAACATTGATGAGCAGGAAGTATCGATCAGTGGCAACGTCCAATAGAAACAGGATAAAAAACATAACGTATAAACATTGTTGAAAAGGAAACCAGGCAATGAAACGCGATAACTTTGGAATTTGTCTTACTAAGACTATGCTGTTCAAACACTTACAATCGACTTTTACTCACGTAAGAGCCTATGAGAAAGATGGCACCTCCCCACTCGATCTCAAGGTATTGTTAGCATTCCCGCAAATGTCAGGTAGAGATTTATTACAAACAATGCAAGGTTCAAGACAATTGGTATGGCGCGCCGATCACCATTGTCCTAGCTTTAAATAAGCCACTTCATTTTGTAAAAACACTTCTATACTGAACTTAAAGAGCACGCTTATGCGTGCTTTTTAAGTTTCATTTATCTTTGATATTCACGTCACTCAATCTTATTTACACTTGATTAACGAGTTATGAGAATTTCTATTCATATGAGACAATCTATTCAAGACAAATGACTATCGCCCTGTTAACATTAGAGTCAATACTCTAATTGGTATTTAATGCAGATGACCAAACCAAAATTCCGATACCTTGCGCTCGCCAGTATGCTTCTCGGCACATTGGCTTCGCCAGTTTTGTCCGCCCCGCTCACTTTTTCTGAAGCGTGGCAAATATTGCAAGAGAACAACAACTCACTTGCGGCCCAACAAGCCAACGTTGAGCGTTATCAACACCTTCAGAACTCAACAAGTAGCCTTAATCTACCCTCGATCACCTTGGGAGCTAACTACACGCACCTTGATAATGATGTGACTATCAATGGTAAACAGTTCGGCGATAGCTTAAGCGGCGTAGATCCAGCATTTGCACCCTTATTAGCTAAATTGGGTGGCGTTACCTCGACCATAACAGAGCAAGACATCTTCAGCTCTTCCATCCGTGCTATTTGGCCTATCTTTACAGGCGGACGAATTACCGCTGCGCAAACTGCTGCCGAAGGTAAAAGCGAAGAAGCGCAAAGCCAACTGCTGATGGAGAAACAGGCTCGCTACGAAGACTTAAGTAAATATTACTTCTCGGTGATCTTAGCGGAAGACGTCGTGAGAACACGTCAAGCCGTTGAAGCTGGCTTAACTCAGCATCGTGATTTCGCCATCAAGCTTGAACAGCAAGGACAAATTGCTCGAGTAGAACGTCTGCAGGCGGATGCTTCTTTGGATAAAGCCGTTGTTGAACGAACCAAAGCGCAGAACGACCTCAAAATTGCTCAATTAGCACTGACTCAGATCCTTGGTCAGAGCCAAAGTGTCGAACCTTCAGAACAACTCTTTATCAACAAAAACCTGCCTCATATGGACGTATTTGTTGATCAAACACTCATGACCTACCCAGGCCTTAAAATCCTTGATGCAAAAGAGAAACAAGCGAGTAGCTTGATCAAGGCTGAAAAAGGCAAATACTACCCAGAAGTCTATCTATACGGTGATTACGGCCTGTACGAAGATGACTCGCTAGCCAGTGAAATGAAACCCGATTGGTTAGTCGGTATTGGTGTGAATGTACCGCTGCTTGACACGTCAGGTCGTTCCGACAAAGTCGCTGCCGCTCATAGCGCCGTGTCTCAAGTCCAGTTTCTTAAGTCGCAAGCCAAGCAAGACTTAACCGTTTTGGTACAAAAGACCTATCTTGAAGCGAACCAAGCAATTGAAGAAGTTCAAGGCCTCAACTCAAGTCTTTCTTTAGCTCAAGAAAACCTTTCACTTCGTAAAAAAGCCTTCACTCAAGGGTTATCCAATTCGTTAGAAGTGGTTGATGCTGAGCTTTATCTTGCAAGCATTAAAACACAGCAATCTGCTGCTCGATTCAAATACCTAATTTCTCTTAATAAGCTGTTAGCACTCACCAGTGAAATGAATGCTTATTCAAGTTACTTAACGTCTTCTGTCCCGTCTGACTTCGATTCAAAAGCAGACACCGCTAGCCAGTCAAAAGGATAATTCATGAAACCTATTAAGCCATTTATTCTCTCTCTGGTTGGTATCGGCATTATTGGCTGGGTTGGATACGGCTTTTACCAAGCGTACCAACCACAGCCTGTTAAGCTTCAAGGTCAAATAGATGCGCAGCAATACAGCATCTCATCGAAAGTACCCGGCAGAATTGATGAAATATTCGTGCGTAAAGGCGATTCGGTTGAAAAAGGCGAATTGATATTCTCCCTACTTAGCCCAGAAATTGACGCTAAATTAGAGCAAGCAAAAGCCGGTCAAAAAGCTGCTGGCGCATTAGCAAAACAAGCTGAGAATGGTGCCCGTACTCAACAGATCCAGGCTGCTAAAGACCAGTGGTTGAAGGCAAAAGCAGCAGCCGATCTCATGGACAAAACTTATCAACGTGTCAATAACCTTTACAACGATGGTGTGGTTGCCGAGCAAAAACGCGATGAAGCCAAAACACAGTGGCAAGCAGCGAAGTACACGGAAAGCGCTGCGTTCCAAATGTATCAATTAGCACGAGAAGGCGCTCGTGACGAAACCAAAGTGGCAGCCGCTCAAAAAGCGTTAATGGCGGCAGGCGCGGTGGCGGAAGTTGAAGCTTACGCAAAAGACACGCAGATCCACAGCTGGTTTAATGGCGAAGTGTCTCAGGTGCTATTAAGCAGCGGTGAGCTCGCACCACAAGGTTTCCCTGTTGTGACTGTTATCGACACCAAGGATGCATGGGCAGTACTTAATGTGCGTGAAGATATGCTTAAGCATTTCGAGAAAGGCAGCCAGTTTGAAGCGTACCTACCGGCTCTGGATAAATCATTAACTTTCCAAGTGACTCACATCGCCGTAATGGGTGATTTCGCGACTTGGCGTTCAACAGATGCAGCACAAGGCTTCGACTTACGTACTTTTGAAGTAGAAGCGCACCCTGTTAATACTAGCGAAACACTGCGTATGGGCATGAGCCTAGTGGTTGAGCTTTAGGTGACGTATGTCTGCTAACTTTCGACCGATAGGCTCGCGAGCTACAGCCTCACAATCTAGAGGCTCGCAATCAACTGAGCATCATAGAGCGAAGAATACCTTGCTTAGGCAGTGGGCGATTGTCCGCAAAGACAAATGGTTGTTGTCTTGCCTAACTTGGATCCCTTTACTGCTTGCTGCCAGTATTTGGCTGATTTTTTCGCAAGGGATCGCTCGTGACTTACCGGTTGCGGTTGTTGACTTGGAACACAGCCAAATTTCGCAACAGTTCACACGTCTTGTTGATGCATCACCAACGCTGCAAGTCACTCAGAAATACAGCTCGGCGAGTGAAGCGGCGAAAGCGATGATTGAACGCGATATCTACGGTTATGTTGTGATACCAAGGCATTTTGACCGAGACCTTCTGCTCGGATTGAATCCGCAAGTGTCTGTGTTCTACAACAGCCAATTTATCTTGATAGGTAAGCTAGTGAACTCTGCCTTGCTGCAGGCTCAGGGGACTTTTAACGCGCAACTTGAGGTCGTTAAGCAGTTATCACACGGTGATACCACGGTGCAATCAGCATTAGGCCAAGCAATAACAGTGCAAAGCCAGATCACGCCGCTGTTCAACAAGAACACCAGTTATGCTCAGTTCTTGGTGTCTGCGGTTATTCCTGCGCTATGGCAGATCATGATTGTGGTGGGCACGATATTGGTTTTAACAGCGAACGTTAGAGCACGTAGCCTTCATGCTTGGTTATCCAACGCCCCGATGAAGTCACTAGCATCAACATTAACGCCCTACCTTGTCTTGTTTTTGATGTTTGGTATCGCGTTTAGCTTTTGGTTCTATGTCCTCTTAGACTGGCCGTTTAACGGCAGTTTTGTGGCACTGACCGTCGCCCAACTGCTTACCGTCATCAGTTGTATCATCATGGGGTGTTTGTTTTTCTTCTTAACGCTTGATCCAGCAAGGGCGATGAGTTTCGCTGGCGCCTTTACAGCACCAAGCTTTGCGTTCATGGGCATTACCTTTCCAGTAACCGACATGAACACTGCAGCGCAAATCTGGAGAAGCTTGTTGCCCGTGAGTCACTACATCGAAGTACAAACGGCACAATCTAGCTATGGCGTGAGCGCAGCACATTCGCTGATCAGCCTCTCTTCTATGTTGTGGTATGCAGTTCCTGCATTGGTGGTTATGTTAATAATTAAGAAACATCTAATGCAAGCATCACTCTCAGATAAAACTAAAAACGAAGCAGAACAAGGAGTAAAACAATGAGCTTTACTCAACTGCTAAAACAAGAACTGTTAGCGGTAATTCGCAACCCTGTTGTACTTCTAACGGTATTTGGTGGTGTGGTCTTCTATTCATTCTTGTATCCGCTGCCTTACGCAAATCAAGTTCCTCAACAACTTAAAGCTTCCGTTGTGAATTTGGATAAGAGCCAAAGCAGCTACCAGTTAGAAAGAATGGTCGATGCCACGTCTCAAATTGACTTGGTACGCCGTGACTCCACCATTGCCGATGCTAAGCAAGCTGTTCTTAATCAAGAGATTGGTGGGTTCCTCGTCATCCCAGAGAACTTCTATAAAGACTTGCTCCTAGGTAAGAGCCCTACGCTTTCTTACGCCGGTGATGCATCTTACTTCTTGGTCTACGGAACCATTGTTGAAGGGCTTGCCAAGGCAGGCGGCACGTTAGCTGCACAAGTTAAAGTCAGTCACTTGTTAGTTGAAGGTGTGCCGTTAGAATCCGCAGCCAAAGGCTACAGTGCATTCAGCTTGAACCTAAAACCAACCTTCAATAGTCGCATGGGCTACATTGATTACGTGGTTCCAGCCGTCTTTGTGTTGATCCTGCAACAAACCTTAGCCATGGCTTCTGGTTTAGTTGGCGCGACCCAAAACGCTCAATCGACGTTTGGCTATTGGAGTAAGACCTCTCCAGCGAAACTGATACTTGCTCGCTGCTGTACCTTAGTCGGCATATATTACTTGTTGTCGATGTACTACTTCGGCGCGAGCTTTTCGATGTATGGCATTAACCTACTTGCCTCCATAACAAACATTTTGACCTTACTGCTACCCTTCTTATTGGCTAGTTGTTTGATCGGGATTTTTATTGGTGAGCTAGTGCCAAGAAGAGCGTTAGTCACGGTTGTGGTGTTAATCAGTTCAATGCCGCTGATCTTCTCTTCAGGTTTTATCTGGCCTGTTGAAATGATGCCTGAATGGTTAGTACTGCTGTCACAGTTATTCCCAAGCACACCCGCTATCCAAGGTTTTTTAGCGCTCAATCAGATGGGGGCATCTTGGCAAGAGGTAGCGTCTCAATGGACATTGCTATGGATACAAGTCGCTCTATGGGGCTCGTTACTCGCACTTAAGCTTTACCACAAATCGAGTAAACGTATCATTGGCTCTGTTTAACTCTAGTCTCTATTCGTCAGGCACTAAACCTCACGCTCATTGAAACCATTAACAAAGCTCTGATAAAGGGCTTTTTTAATGTCTTTTAGCTTGATTACATCTTCAGCTATCAATTGTTTAAACACCTCCCCAAAACATATTGAACATTAAAACTCGCCGACTTCCCTATGCACCTCCACTATCATTCACCTTAGTTCATGCTATAACAGCTACTTCATATGCCTTTTCCAACCTAAAAAATGCCTGCTTATTCCCAAACAATGACAAAACCCGAACAATTGTAAATTTATTGTAAAAAAATCTTTGATGGTATTATTTTTGTGTATAGGATTATCAGTAGGACTTGGCAGGCCGAATGCCATAGTCTAATTGGTGCACATACCAAAAGGATATCCATATAAAGCAAGATCAGTACTCATATTTATTTCATTTTTCGACCTAGCTACAGCCGTTTATGTTGCCGTCGAATTGCAATAAATAAGTCGCTGAAATGTAAAAAATCAAATAGAAAAAACACAACAGCAACAAACATAATTTAATAAAAAGACAGGGAAAACCATGAAAAACATACGTGAATTATTTTTTGGGTTTATATTATTATTTAGTTCCAGTGCATTTGCAGAAGAAGGATCATTTAATCAAGCTATCAGTAACTTAAGTCAAAGTGTTGATGGTTTTTTCAACGAATATACAGGTTGGTTCGTTGGACTGATATTTAAAAGCGTACCGGTAGGTGAAGCAAACTTCCCAATTATTGTTGGCTGGTTACTGCTCGCTGCGATCATCTTTACTGTTTACTTTGGCTTTGTTCAATTTAAACGTGTCGGGATGGCCATAGACATTATTAAAGGTAAGTACACAGACCCTAACTCCAAACACGAAGGGGAAGTTTCTCACTTTCAAGCGTTAACAACCGCGCTTTCTGGAACTGTTGGGCTTGGTAATATTGCCGGTGTGGGTGCTGCACTCGCAATTGGTGGTCCTGGTGCAACATTCTGGATGATCTTGTGTGGTCTTCTGGGTATGGCGTCTAAGTTCTGTGAGTGTACCTTAGGTGTGAAATACCGAACTATCCTACCTTCAGGTGTCGTTTCCGGTGGTCCCATGTACTACCTAAGCCAAGGTCTTGGTGAAAGAGGGTTGGGTGGACTAGGTAAAGCCCTTGCTATTGGTTTTGCATTAATGTGTATTTTAGGCGCATTGGGCGGCGGTAACATGTTCCAAGCTAACCAAGCACATGCCATGTTAACTTACGCATTCGATGTACCAAGTGAATACGGTGTCATCACAGGCCTTGTACTCGCCGCTTTAGTTTTCTCTGTGATTGTTGGTGGTATGCCTTCTATCGCATCGGTAACGGAAAAAGTTGTTCCTTGGATGGCTGCTCTGTATATCGGTATGGCTCTGATTGTTATCGGTTCTAATCTTGATCAAGTGGGTCCTGCGTTCAGTGCAATCTTTACAGGTGCGTTTACTGGCGAAGGTGTGGTTGGTGGATTCATTGGTGCCTTAATCCAAGGTCTAAAACGTGCAACGTTCTCAAACGAAGCAGGTGTAGGTTCAGCAGCTATCGCTCACTCAGCGGTTAAAACAAAAGAGCCAATCACTGAAGGTCTAGTATCACTATTAGAACCGTTCGTTGATACAGTCATCATTTGTACAATGACAGCCTTGGTTATCACTATCGCTGGTCTAAATACAGGTCCATTCGATGGTTCTGGCTTAACGGGTGTAACGCTTACTGCTGCATCGTTTACTGAAACGGCAGAAGTGTTCAAATACACACTCGCTCTAGCGGTAATCATGTTCGCGTTTTCTACCATGATCTCTTGGTCGTACTACGGTCTTAAAGCGTGGACTTACCTATTTGGTGAAGGCAAAACAACGGAACTGATTTTTAAAGTGATGTTTTGTGTGTTTGTTGTTATCGGTGCGACGATTCAGTTTGGCGCGGTAATCGACTTCTCTGACGCAGCTATCTTTGCGATGTCTATTTTCAACATTCTAGGCCTGTACTTCCTAATGCCTGTTGTGAAGAAAGAACTGCAATCATTTGTTGCTCGAGTTAAATCTGGCGAAATCAAAACTTACGAAAAATAACGTTTAGTGGAATGATGTTGATCTAATAACTAATTTAGGTCTCATAACGATACAGTTCTAATAAACGAGACTGTTCTAAAAATTTTTGTAAGGCCCTTTGCTTGAGAAAGCGAGAACAGGACTGCAACTTATCCAAATCCCTACTAGCTTTGCTTGTGGGGATTTTTTATGCCTGAATGATTAGGCGAGTTGCTATCCTCAATGCCTTGCTCACTCTTTTCACTCTTTTCATCATCGTGTTCAACGTCGAAACGACGAACTAATTCTTCTACTTCGATCATATCTTTTTGCGCTAATGGCGAACAACAATCATCGAAACAATAAGCTATGGTGCAGTTCTCACAAAGATACTCTGGCATCACTTCATCCCTTGTCGTCAAAGCAGCCAAATGCGAGCTAGCAATCGACTGCGTGTTCATCCTGAACAACACTATTATGCAGCGACTCTGATCTGAAAATATGTATGCAAAGTCATTTAATAGACAACAAGTAACATATCATTGTGGATATACGTAACTATTCACAAATATCTAAGCAAACAATGAAAACACTCAAATAAATCAATAATGAGAAAGCACCGGATCTATGCTGTCGAGAAAACGCAAAACGCCCACATCACGTGTGTGATGTGGGCGTTTCAATATTTACTGCAAACTATCTTTGGGTTGATTAAAGCCTGTGGCTTATAGACCCATCTCTTCAGTGAGCGTTTTGATCTGCTTAAGATCCATGGTGTGGACTTCAATCATTTGTCTGATATCACTCAGGCGAGAGTTCGCGTTATCCTGCTTCTCACACGCGTCAGATTTAGCATCCCATGATGTGCCATCTAAGAAAACGTCGCACGCTTTCTTTAGAGAACCAAGGTTCTGTTCAAGTTCATTTTTTTCTTTCTCAAGCTTTTCAAGTTCTTGAGAGATCTGTAATTCTTTTCGGAAAACTTCACGCGAACGCTCAAACAAGGTCGATTGCATGTCAGCCTGACGATTAAGTTTCTGGTTGTCTTGCTGAGTTTGCTCTAACGTTTGCTTCTGTTCGTTTAGCTGCTGCTCTAACGAGTAGTTCGCTTTCTCTAAAACCGAAGACTGCTTCGCTAGGTCTTGGAGCTCTTTTTGATGTTCTTCTGTTTGTTTTACTAGAGCGGCTTCTACTTTTGCATCGATTTCGGTATCGACTTTTGCCACTTTAGTTTCAACGGATGTCATCAACTGTGTTTTGCTGTCATGCAGTTCTTGATAACGAGTTTCGAGTACCTGATAAGTGGACTCCCACTTCGAAGCCGTGATTGTAGAACCGATCAAGCCACCTAACGCCAAACCTATAACCGCAGCAATGCCGATATAAAGCTGACTGCGCTTATCGCGTTCTTCAATAACAACCACTTCATCTTGTTCGCTTTGTCCAGATTGCTGGTTCACTAGCGGGTACTCCCAAAAATTTGTTTAACGTTACACGGTCACTGATACTGATACTGA
This sequence comes from Vibrio sp. 1F253, assembly GCF_041439295.1. Classification (NCBI taxonomy): domain Bacteria; kingdom Pseudomonadati; phylum Pseudomonadota; class Gammaproteobacteria; order Vibrionales; family Vibrionaceae; genus Vibrio; species Vibrio sp. 1F253. The sequence continues at coordinate 104,582 of NZ_JBGONU010000013.1, forward strand.
TACTGATACTGATACTGATACTGATACTGATACTGATACTTTAAGCTCAGTTAAACCTATTGCCCAAGCCAGAAGCACTTGAGCTTTGCTAACACGTTTATCCTATCTGCTCACAGACAGATTTAACGAGTTAACTCCGAAATCATCAGGCTGGCAGTATACAAAAGGAAGCTGCTAACGATAACAATCACTACCCATTTTTGCAGTTTTTCGTTTGTCCGGTAACGAAACAGCACAAATGCCAAAGCCAATAAAAAAACAATCGCTATTAATCGAGTCATAACTCCTCCTTGTTTCTCTATTTTATACCATTTAAATAAGCAAGTTACGTCAGAGACTCGTTGTTTGATCATTTAGTTGAACAACATTTGAGCAAACAGATATTTTGTAGCTGACATCACATTTTATATGATCTAGGATACGCCTACAGATTACCTAATTATTTAGGTAATTGTTCCGATGAAGACTGCAGGAGAGTGGTTTTTAACTAAATATTAACATTTAGTTAGATAAACCCGCCGAAGAAGTAAATCTTTCAGGCGCTTTGTGCTGGAGAAATCCAGAAAAGTGAGGACTGTCGTTGGAGGAACCTCTGGAGAGAACCGTACTACTTTTTTTGTAGCAAGCGGTCGCCGAAGGAGCAAGCTTAGTGCCCGTTACTTATCTATAAGTGATTCGCTAAGTGAAACTCTCAGGCAAAAGGACAGAGGAGTGGAAAGCAACAGCCTTAATTAACAAAAGAATTCTATCTAGAAATCCGTATGTATTAAGTAGTGCTATCGATCCCTGTGATCTGCACTGCCTTCCCTCTTCTCCTTAAATTTTATATTTATTAAGGGGAAACTATGAACCATCTACAAGCTACACTTCAAACCATCAACCAATTCGTTTGGGGACCACCACTGCTTATTCTGCTAGTGGGTACAGGTATCTACTTTACTTTTCGCTTAGGCTTACTCCAGTTTAGATATCTCCCAACCGCACTAAAAATGGTGTTCACCAAAGACAAGTCAGGTACGGGTGACGTATCGAGTTTCGCTGCTTTGTGTACTGCACTTTCAGCAACCATTGGTACAGGTAACATCGTTGGTGTAGCGACCGCAATCAAGATTGGTGGCCCTGGTGCCCTATTCTGGATGTGGCTTGCCGCTGTATTTGGTATGGCGACCAAATACGCAGAATGTCTACTTGCCGTTAAATACCGCAGAACCGATAGCAATGGCGAAATGGTTGGCGGCCCAATGTACTACCTGCAATACGGTGTCGGCTCACGAATCTTAGCGGTAATGTTCGCTGTCTTCGCGTTAGGTGTTGCCTGCTTCGGTATTGGTACCTTCCCACAAGTCAACGCTATCTTAGACGCAACTCAAATTTCGTTTGGTGCTTCTCGTGAGATGTCTGCTGTCGTTCTTACGATATTGGTGGCAGTTGTAACCCTTGGTGGTATTCAATCTATCGCGAAGGTGGCAGGAAAAGTGGTTCCAACCATGGCAATTATGTACATCGTCGCGTGTTTGAGCGTGCTGGTTTCCAATGCCGACCAACTACTGAATGCCATTACCCTTGTGGTTACCTCTGCGTTTACCAACACCGCTGCAACTGGTGGTTTCTTTGGTGCAAGCATCATGCTTGCTATCCAATCAGGTATCGCTCGTGGCGTGTTCTCGAACGAGTCTGGCCTAGGTAGCGCACCAATGGCAGCAGCCGCGGCTAAAACAGACTCATGTGTGAAGCAAGGGCTTGTCTCTATGACAGGCACCTTCTTCGATACCATCATCATCTGTACGATGACCGGCTTGGCGCTTATCTTAACGGGCGCTTGGCAGACGGACCTTTCTGGTGCTGCGATGACCACTCACGCGTTCGCTGTTGGTTTGAATGCAGACACCCTTGGCCCTATGTTGGTTTCTGTTGGCTTAATCTTCTTTGCGTTTACAACAATTTTAGGTTGGAACTACTACGGTGAGCGCTGTGTTGTTTTCTTGCTGGGTACCAAAGCAGTATTGCCTTACAAGATTATCTTCATCGCCTTGGTTGCTTCTGGTGCATTCTTAAAGCTCGACATGATCTGGCTGATGGCGGATATCGTGAACGGCCTAATGGCTATTCCTAACCTAATCGGTCTTATCTTGTTACGTCACGTTGTCATCGAAGAAACCAAGTTATTCTTCAAACCGTTAACTTCCTCAAAGGATTGTGAAGCAGTTAAAGCATAATTATACCAATCGTAGTAAATAACTGCTCACCCTAGCTTGTTAAAAATCTCGATAACTTCGTTAGAATTTTTGATTGTAGAA